>JAYYJC010000363.1:0-8730 GCA_036146655.1 Myxococcota bacterium
GGGGACACTTCAGACACTGGAGACACTTCAGACACTGGAGATACTTCAGATACCGGAGATACCTCCGACACCGGAGACACTTCTGATACCACAGATGGTGGGTCTGATTCAGGCAACGATACCGGGCAATCGAATGCTGAAAAAGGTGCCTCTCCTGTTGAGCTGATAGATGACCTTCGAAAAGATGTGTTGGATTCTTTGATTTCCGCTGGAATATTACCGTCTGACTTTAAGGACTAGGACCAACTGTAATGCCGACTTTACCGGAGCGATTGCCCAGAATTGACTTTGAGTTTTCTGCGGGTTGCGACCATCGTTGCGCCCATTGTTACAATGTTTGGGGCGCCGAAAAGTCGGATCCCCAGGGGGGGTACAAACTCGGACGCCCTTTGCCAACACCGTTGTTCAAGACGATGATCAAGAAAACCATGCGCCAAACGCAGGCTCAGCATGTCACCGTGACGGGTGGCGAGCCATTATTAAGAAAAGATGCATTGGAACTGATCGAACTAATATCACAAACCGCGAAGACCATTACCCTCATCACCAACGGAAGCCACATTGATGCTGAAATTGCAACGGCTTTAAAGCGGTTGAATGTAAATCAGGTTCAGCTCACCTTACTGTCCACGGATCGTGATCGGCATAACCGTCTTAAAGGGGCCGATTGTTTTTTAGATACGGTCCGTTCTGCTCGACACCTTCAGCAGGCAGGTGTTCCGGTGACCTGTTGTTTTGTGGCCATGAAGGAAAATGCGCCTGATTTTGAAAAAGTCCTAGAGTTGTGTTTTGCCCTTGGCATCGAACATGTCTCCTACAACAGGATGTCCCCAACAGGTGGGGCAGTTCATCACATCCAAAGGCTTATGCCTTCTGTTGAACAGGTTGAAGCCAATTTAGAGGAAGCCAATCGCCTAGGCCCAAAATACAACATCAAAGTCGCAACGGCTATGCCCATTCCGCCGTGTCTGATACGAACTGCACGGTACCCAAATGTCAGTTTTGGTTTGTGTAGTACAGGGTCTGAGTCTCCAAATATTGTCATTGACTCGGCTGGGAATGTCCGTTCTTGCAACTTGTCCTCTGGTATCATGGGAAACATTTTGGCTCAAAATTGGTCTGAAATCCGAAAAACCGATTATCCAACCAAGTTTGTTCGAGATGTACCAGAAATGTGTAAAGGATGTGCTTATGAACGAACTTGTCAAGGTGGATGCAAAGAGTCTGCCTTTGCGGTTTTTGGCGATCACAGCCATCCGGAGCCCTTTTTATGGCTTTCCCTAACCGAGTCGAATCGGGAAAATTTACCGTTGGCACAAATTGAATCCCTGTGACTGATCGCCGACCTGCTGTCCTTTTGATTTCACCTGGGATCATCCGTTGGGTCGATATGGATTTTGGCTTGCCACATCTCGTGGCGTTGGGAAGTCACCTTGAAGTTCACTGTGGTGTACGGGTGGAGATTTTAGATCTCAACTACGAAAGTGGCTCTCACCGAGACCTTGAACAGACCATTGAGGCCTTAGGTCCATTTGTGTTGATTGGACTGAGCACATACTCCAGCTTTGACTACAAAAGAACCATGACCTTGGCCAAATTTCTGAAGAATAGATGGCCTCATGTTCCACTTGTCACAGGTGGATATCATGCTTCTGCCCTTCCTGAGGACCTCATATTTGATGGTTCTCCATTTGACGCAGCCATAAAAGGGGAGGGAGAGCTGCCCATGGCGCGCATGGTTCAACAGGTTTTGGGTGGCCAAGCAATTGAGCCATCGATTTTGCCCATTGAATTGATTGACGACATTAATATGCTTGTCCCAACCAATTGGTCTCTTTTGAACAGGTACTGGCCGAAGGCTCATCTGCTTGGGCGTAAGTTGCAAATTTATCTTTCACGGGGCTGTGCATACCGATGTACTTTTTGCATGGAGCGTGCCAAAAGTGGTTACAAATGGCGTGCATTCCATCCGGAGCGGGCTGTTGAGGAACTTGAGCGAGTCAGTCGATTTACGGACTTGTCGCATTGGGTCGTCAACATTGCCGACCCGTTATTTGGTTTTCATAGAGGATGGCGAAGAGAAGTCCTGAAAGGAATAATTGATAAAAAGTTAATTCCACGGCAGTACTGGACTTTGACCCGTTCAGATGACTTAGATGATGTAGACATAGAGCTCTTGTCAAAAGCTCAGTTTTCAATTGGAATCGGACTTGAAAGCGGAAGCCCTCGCATGCTCAAGTTGATGCAAAAAGGCAATAAGCCAGACAAGTATTTGCAAGCTGTTTTACACCTTGCGCGGCAATCTAGAAAACACGGATTAAACTGGGCAACAAATGTCATTGTCGGCCATCCAGGTGAAGACCAAGAAAGCATGTTGGAAACCCATCAATTTCTCAATGAGCTGTTTCATGTGGGTGGAGACACTTGCGGTTGGGTTAGCATCGACCCTTTTCGGTTGTATCCGGGGTCAGATGTCCATACGGATATTCAACGATGGGAACAAACCACAGGCGCACATTTCTATTCCAAAAATTGGTGGCACCGTTGGTACGACAATGCATTTTTGGCACAGTACATCGATCCATCCGATCGGTTGAAATATGAGGAAAGGGTCTCATTTATGTTTGACAAATATCCCGCCCTGGTCCAATCTATACATGAGCGGTTTCGGATGAAAGGAGATTCGATAGATCGTGTGTATAAACAAAGCATTGCTGAACAAAAGAATCAATTGAGCACTAAAAACAAAGATCGCTTGCTTCGTCTGGCAAAAGCGACACCCAAATCAATGGCATTGACAGACATGCCGTCCATTCCAATTGGACTGAACATCAAAGACCCCAAGATTCGCCTCCGTGAGGATGCCGTGCGTCACTTGCTGGATAGAGGGGTTCTGCGAAATGGACAGTTGATCGAAGCCCTACTGCAAGTTGATCCAGCTGTTTTTTTGTCAGATGAGAAAGCCACGTTGATGCTAAGTGGCTCCATTTTACCACCTCCTCAGGCGGGGCTTCCCAACACAGTGTTGTCTTTGCCACTGATTGTGAGAGGCCTAGAACAGTTGGAGCCTCTTGAAGGTGAACACATGGCCGATTTGGGTGCGGTTTCAGGCTATGTGTCTGCTTTATTGGCAGAATTGGTAGGAGGTGAGGGCCGTGTTTATGCCGTTCATCCATGTGCACTGACGCATGCGCTCTCGAAACAACTGTCGCCTTGGAAACAGGTCACTGTACTGTCTGAGCCTGGCTTACAACATTGGGGCCTCGATGGACCTGTCGACGGAATATGGATAAATGGGGCGTTCCCATGGGCGCCCAGACGGTTTCAATCAATGTTAACAGATGTTGGGCGGGCCGTGTGTTTTGTAGGACCACGGTTTAGAGCACAAGACATGGTATTGCTCAAAAAAGAGGGCCAACAATTGACTGAACATGTCATAGCCCGTGCACATGCATCTCCGCTTTCTGTTCCTGAAGGCTGGAACCGTAGTCATGTGGTTTTTGGGTCATCAAAAGCCCGTATGGAAACAGCACCTGAAGGTTTGCGTCGGGGGTTTAAGGTGCTTTCAATGCTCAGACTGACCGACGATGCCGCAAACATTAACAGTGTTGATGCGGACTCACCGAGTTGGCTGCCATTGCTCGAAAGGGCCTACCACAAGGCAGACGGTCGATTGGCTCTCCAAGCGTTGCCGCTTCAGTTTCCTGAGCTGATAGATCTCATAGCGGCCTTGGACAAACCACCAAATGCATTGCGCAATCCAGAAGGAATGCGATTGTGTTCGATGTTCAAAACCGCAGTATTGTCCGTTGATGTCAAAAAAATCGAGTCATCAAAACCAAGTCTAGACCTTATTTTTAACGACATCATGCCCTTGCGTGCGCACCTTTATCAACAGATCAATCACAACATGCCTCGCTTGGTCGTATATGATGTTCCTGAACTCGGCAACAGTGCGCGAGCCATCAGTCACAATGGTGAGCGTCGTATTGCGTTGTCCACAGAACAGTCAACTGCCCATATACGAATGCAGCTTTTGCACGAAGAAATCCACCCCATCACTGACCCAATGGTCCTCAATGGAAATGAACTTGACGCTCGTTCCACACGGGTGTGTGATGAGGGGTACGAAATTCATTTGACACTCGAGAATACGGTATTGAATGTCACTGAAGCACTGCTGTCCCAGCTGAGACCAGACTTGCTTGATGATTTTTATGGATGGCGTCAGCCATTTCAATGAGATTTGAAAAAGCCTTGTGCTAAATATTTTGGCCTATTGGCCAAATCAGTGTGTGGAGATTGTGCCAGGTGTCAAAAGTACTCAGCATTTTATAAAAATGCATGCGATAGGGGAGTACAGACCCTAGCATTGACCAAATCGGGTTCACTTTGGTCAGTTTGGATAAAATATCGGACCCATCAGGCGGATAAAATTGGTTCAACCATTAACATCAACACTTGCCGATTGTAAAACCAACAGACAGTTGAGGCACTTGATGACCAAATAGCATAATGCATCCGATGCATGTCTATTGTCCATGCAACACAGTCCAGAGCAGACTACTGAGGGGACACTCATTTGGATTTGAAATTCGCTCGAAAAGTCCATGCGATCCAAGCAAAGAAAACCATGAACCCGATGTCACCAGCGCCGTAGATTGCATAAAATACTCCAGTGATTGGGTCGCTTTGAATGAGATTTGGAAGGGTGTGTCCATATTCAATCATCCAGAATATCCAGTGCTGAGCGTAAAATAGTTTTTCAAGGGCATAGACCAAAGCCAATGCAGGGACAAGCGAGTAATGATTGGCAATGGCAAGATAGGCAAAACCCCAGAGCTGAATGGCAATGCACCCATTGCTTGAGAAAAGGGGGTCTATGTCTCCCAGAGAATTGCTAAAACCCTTGCTGAATATTCCAATTCCGCTGTTATAGGCAAAAGCCAGCACAAAACCGAATTTTTTAGCGTCCATTAAATCTCCAGTTGGGCGGGTACAGGCATCATTATTTATGCTTTGATTTAAACTCACATGATATGGTTGTCTGTCATAGTGATTATACTGATTGGTGGTTTCAATAAACAGTGAAAATACATTGCATGTCTCAATTAGACCCAGTAGTATTCTGACATTTGATTGCATTGTCTTTAAATCGTGGCCAAGTCATCCTGTTTCGGAACAACTTCAAGACCGAATAAAAATTATTGAATGCCATTGTAAATCTACCAGTGGCGAGAGTTGATTTAGATCGTAAGTGAACTGATTTAAATTGAGTAAGCGAAGAGGAGTACCATCAAAAAAATCCGACCCTTCCACGATGCTTTCTGGATTGATAGGGGAGGGCAGTTCAAGCACTGTTTGACAGCATGATTGGCTGACTTAGGTAGATGCTAATGCATAAGGAGTTCTATATGTATAAATACGGCCTCATTTTGTTAGCTACAACAGCCTGCAAATCTGGAAATGAAAATTCTCAAATTTTGGAGCCTGACCCGATAGAGGATATGTCAGAAGAAAATTTTGTGAGCTATCGAATTGACTTTGGTTCCAACGGAACTGCGTCGGATTGGTTTGCCTTAAACGATGATGTCATGGGTGGAGTTTCCTATGGTGTTGTTCGCTATGATGAAAATAGCGTTGTCTTCAACGGTGAGGTTTCGACAGACAACAATGGTGGCTTTGTGTCTTTGAGAAGCCCAAATAGCAATTTTGATTTGGCTGATTATACAGATGTGGAGCTGTCATATCGTTCTTATGGTCACAGTTTCACCATGATTCTTGCAGAATACAATGCGTGGTATGAACCCAAGTTTGAACTTGAAGTCATGCCAGTATCTGAAGAGTGGAATACGGTTAGTGTTCCATTGGATTCATTTAAGCAATACGCAATGACTGGTATCGGTGAAGTGGAAACAGATGTTCAACTCACAAGTGATATTCTGTCGAGCGTGCTTCGGATCGAACTGATGAACACGGAATTTGAAAGTGGTGAATTTGAATTGGAAATAGACTACATTGAGTTTCAAGGGGCAGTTGAACCTTAGCCAATATTTTGACCTGTACTAAGTCCCGTTGAAACAGCCGTGTTTCAGCGGGATTTTTTATTTGAGGTGAATTGACGAATGATTTTGAGTGGTTTTTCGATCGCTAGAAGGGATAAATCACGGATAGAATTCCAGAATATTTTTTCCGTTAGCGTTCTGTTTAGTCAACATTAAATATTTGTCAGCGTCGGTGTAACATGACGCTTTTTCACGGTTTGTTAATTTTAGAACACTAAAAACCCTTCATTGTTTACATGTTTTGATGGGCCTGTGTGGTGTACTTTGCTAAGGCATGTGGCATTCAGTTGCACAGAGTGATGGGGGAGAGAAATCAAAAACTCCATTCAATTTTCGTAACAAATGAAACATATTTGTTACGGTTATTAGATGTTTCATTTGTTTCAGTATGATTTTCTGCTTCCAAATCTCTCTCAATAAATATGCGCAATAATTGTTTCGATATCTAAATTAGACATGTTGTATCAATATATATGATGAAACAAGAATGTTACTTAAGGAGAATTAGACCGTCGTACCATGGGTACCAGCCTTCTTTTTCAGAACCAGATTCGCCCCATCCTATTCTAAAGCTTGTTTCAACTGCGCCTATGCTGTGAATGGCATTGCTCATCGTGTAGATACAAGAGTTGCAGTTGCTGCTTGTACCATGGTCAATTGATAAGTTTGCAACTGGGCCTGATTGAGCTGCTGTACCAAAGCCGACATCTCCTCTTGCTCCACCGTATGCTTTGTTCCAACTGCTCATGACAAAGCTGTTGAGGTTGATGTCACTTGTATCACCGCTACCTGCATTTGCTTTTATTTCATAATTTTGAAACTTGAATTCATTAAATCCAGGCAAAAATTCGAATGTGTAATGATAACTGTGGTTGCTGTTTCCGTCTCTCGTAAATGGTCCACGGATTGTGTCAATGCCATCTGTTGATGCTGCTATGACATCAACCATTACACCACCAAGTAAATCATTGGCTTGTGTAAAGTTTATGCCGGTCCAACCTCCATTTTGCATATCGCAATAATATTCATCTACGTTTGTTCCATTTGGATTGAGGAAGTAACCACCGTCTCCGTTGGATTGCCCATTTTGAAACAATTCCAGACATGATTGTGCCGCACATTCTGCAATAGAACCGTCTGTACATTCTGTTATGGTGACGGTTGCTGTACTTGTTACCCCATCATCTATGCCATCTGTTGGTGTGGCAATACATGTCCATGTGTCACCGACTTGAACATCTGTATATAGAATTGTGTCACCTGGCCATTCCGTATCAGTGCTATTGGTGAAATTGTTCCCATCAAGCAACCATGTCATGGTGTAACTTACTGGGTCATTATCGGAGTCAGTTGACGGTACAAGGACACTGCAGACAAGATCATCGTACTCAGCTACCGGATTGGTTGGCGTAATAAGCAATGTGGCTGCTGATGGTGGACTGTTTGTGATGAAAAGACTGCTGGAAGTCACATTTGGTCCGGTGGTAATTCCATCATCTGGGGCGACTTCGAGTGCAATATTGTCGCCTTGAGTAAAATAGGCGCTGGTTAAGCTGGTGCCATTGTATACTGGTGTTCCATTGACCAACCATGAATACAGATATGTAATGTTGTCACCATCAAGGTCGGTCGCCACAATATTTGCGGTAATTGTGCTGTTGATGTTTGGACTGCTTGGGCTTAGGCTGACGCTGGATATGACTGGGGGTGAATTGTTAATGGTGACAGCAGCAGTCTGGCTGACGCCAAAGCTTTGGCCATCAAATGGGGTTAATTCACAGGAGACCACATCTGTGCGTACAAATCCAGAGTTGATGCTGGCACTTGATGCCGTTGGTGCGCCATTGACTTTCCATTGATAGATGAATTGTCCCGAATCACCATCTGCATCTGTATAGCCAAGTGCATTGCAAGAGAGGGTGTCACCAGCCAGAGCTGTACCACTGGGCGTACCGTTGACGAGTATCTCTACTCCTGTTATCTCAGGCGCACTGTTTCCGATTGTCGCAGTGGTACTGTCGATGGCTTGTCCGCCATTGCCATCTGCAGCAGTGGCAGTGCATGTCAGAGTGTCGCCACGTTGAAGCGAAGTGGTACTTAAGTCCAATGTGTTCCCGCTACCGAGAGCATTGGTACCTGACGACCATTCATAGCTCATTGCAATTGAGTCCCCATCCAAATCAATGCCGGACGCTGTACAGCTTGCACTGTCATTTACGCCTGGTGTAGCAGGTGAAATATTCACTGAACCGATCGACGGATTTGTATTGCTTATGATAACTGTTGCATTGGTCGTACCGATACCGCCGTCAATATCAGTGACAGTCGCAGTACATTCAATCACATCTCCGACTTCAGCCAATGAGGGGCTCAGAGATAGGCTATTGGCATTGCTCAGCAATGTGTTTGAAGTCAAATTGCGCCATTGATAAACCGTTGAAAGACTGTTTAGGTCAGTGGGATCTGGATCCGTTGCTGTGGCTGTGCACTGTACTGTGTCTCTGTTGTTTGGCGAATTGGGAACCATGGCTATCGAGAGGATGCTGGGACTTGCATTGTCAATCTCGATGCTTTGGCTGCTGCTTTGACCGACAGAATAGGGGTCTTCTGGTGTGACTGTAACGGTCCATGTGTCACCTTTGTTCGTTGCAGTGCTTGAAAGGAT
>JAYYJC010000364.1:0-5901 GCA_036146655.1 Myxococcota bacterium
GATTCTCAAAGTTCACCATCCTGCTTTTTGCGGTGTGTCCATGATGGGTCTGGTATGGATGCGCGCAAAAAGAGGATTGCCTGCGGAATATGATTTTGAACAGGCTTTTACACTGTCAAAAACAAGAATAGACACAAAAGTGAAAATGCTTGTTTATGCCGGATTTTATCACATCGAGTGTGATGATTTTGCCTCTGCGCAGCTCGCATTAAACCTTTCGGAGACGGCTCTCAAGGAGTCTGGTTTAGACTCCAAACCATTTTGGAAGACATTGATCAGTCCTCTCCAAAATGAATTGACAAAGACCTGAACAATTCGTGGCTTTTGAGCGAAAACGCTGGGTGGTTTGAGTGTGTCTCGGTTGGTTTTGAGGTGGATTGTTCCATTGCTTTAATTCAAACAATGTGTGGTCATTTGACGCATCTTTTGGGCATTTGCCCATACATAAATTCGATGATAAGTCGATCTCTGATGAATTGTGAACGGTTATACAGATGGCAGTTGGTGGTGGTGGCTTTGGTGTACTCAGGCTGTCATCAGCCACAGTGTGTGTCAGAAAACGGCGTGCTTGAAGTTGAAGATACAGAACTCACTGCATGCCCTACCAATCCTGATGTTACCAATCTTACGGTCTTCGGGTCTCGTGAGACGGAGTTGTCATCCATTCCAAGCAAGTTTCCAGCGTTGCAAAGGCTCAATCTGGATTTTACGACGGCCCTTCAGACTCTCCCCGATTTAAGTTCTTTGAGTGCCTTGAGAGAATTGGAGATCCGTGGCACAGAACTGGTAACCCTTCCTGATACACTGACCGATATCAAACTACAATCGTTGGCCATTCAACACAATCCGTTCCTTGAAAGTATTCCGGCTCTCAATGGCCCCATTCGGAGGCTGTCTGTTTCTGACAATCCATCTTTGAGCAGCCTGCCAGATACTTTGGGTCAAAGAGCGGCACTGACTTACCTTGATTTATCAAACAATGCACTGACTCAACTTCCCAGTACAATCACTGGATATGCCCTTCTTGAAGAGATGTATCTTCAAGGAAACCAACTGACCCAATTGCCTGATAGAATGGACAAACTTCAACATGTGGTTCGATTGGATTTATCCGACAACCCCGTGCAGTTTCTGCCCGACTCTTTCGGTCAGATGAAGTTCTTGCTTGACCTAAAGCTCCATCACATGCCGGGGCTTCAGAGGTTGCCACGAAAGCCAGCTTGGAACTCTCTCATTACCCTGTCTATATTAGATTGTCCGAGGCTGATATCGCTGCCAAAAGATCTGTCTGGATTGAGAGACTTAATGTTCCTAGACATCTACACCACGCCATTACAAAGCATTCCCCCGTCATTGGTGTCCATCCCAAAGCTTGACCAACTCAATATTCGAATGAACCCTGCTCTGCGCAAATTGCCCGATGAAATCGGCAAAGCTAAAAATCTCCGTTTTTTGATGGTAGACCAAAATGCCCTCACGGCATTACCCGAAAGCATTGGGAACCTGGACTCACTCGAAACATTGTATGCGGATGAAAACGAAATCACCAACTTTCCAGAGTCACTGTGTCAATTGTCTTCATTGCAAGAACTGTCTATTTCAATCAATCAAATTAAGGAAGTTTGTCCAAATATTAGCGAAATGAAAAAGCTACGATTTCTCAATATTCATACCAATCCAATTGAGGCATTGCCAGAAGACATGGCGCAGTTGTCCAATCTTGAAGACTTGAACCTTTGGCATGTTCCACTTAAAGTGTACCCGAGATTTATCAATGATCTGTCTCGCTTACGGCGATTGTCATTGTCAAATCCGTTGGATTACCCCAATCCTCAAGTATTTGAGCAACTTGAGAAGGACATTGGGGGTCACATCACGGTAATTAGGCCATAAAATGCACTGGTTCTTTCATTTGATTGCATGCCAAAGTGGTGAAGTCAGATTTGAGCAGCCTGAGCTCATTGCTGCTGCTTTGGTCCCCAAAGGAACATATGAAATTGGTATTCCGACATCGATGTACCCAACAGATACGCTCTTGTCTCGGCGGGTGACGCTAACATATGATTATTTGATTGCGGCGACGGAAGTGACACTTGCGCAATGGCTGCGAGTCAGGCCAGAACTTCCTGCGCAATATTGTACGGACGATGAACTACAGGTATTGAGTCGAAACCATCCTGTTCGCTGTGTGTCATGGTGTGAAGCGGTTTTGTTTTCCAATGCGGTCAGCCGGATGGATGGGTTAGAACCCGCCTACGAAGTCGTGGGTGATTTTGATTGGGACATTAGCGCCATTCACTGCAATGAGCGCGCCCAATTTGTTCGTCTTGACCCCAAGGCGTCTGGATGGCGGCTACCAACAGAAGCAGAATGGGAAATTGCAGCGCATGGGGCTCAAGCCAAGCCCAACTTCGAACGAATCGAGAAGTCTCCAGAAAAGATGGCTTGGTTTAAGGAAACCAGCGACAATCGGGTTCACGCTGTGGCGACAAGAGAACCAAACGAAATTGGGCTCTTTGATATGAGTGGCAATGTATTTGAGTGGACATGGGAGCGATATGCGGCCTACAGAAGCACACAAGTGACCGACCCGTTTCATTTTGAAGTTCTCATTCCACAAATTTATACGAGACCAATAAAGGGCGGGGGATTTATGACTCCGAAGGAAAAACTTCCCGTATACAGCCGTGCCAATGCTTCGCCATCTTTGCGGCATGGCAGCATTGGTTTTCGATTGGTTCGAACTTGGGCACCATAAGTTCTGGTTGTTCCCGAGCAAACCTTATAATGGGTTTCTTTGTCTTATGGTTCACGCATTGGTGTTGAAATGACTGCCCTCGAAAATCTTCATTTTCAAATGATGACACAATTTGTGGTCACCAATGCCGGTGTCATTTTGAATGCCAAAGATACAGAGGTCTTGAATTCAAGTTCGGTTTATGATTTCTTATGCTGGCTTGCCTTGCGCTATTGTCGCTTGAAGTATTCACAAGATAAGCGTGCGCCTACAATAGGTTGGTGGACAAAATCCTTGGATGCCTACGGCAAAGATACGAATTGGACGCATATGTTGGCGCTTGACATCATTGACTTTTCAAGTCTGGATTCCATTGGAGTGAGTAAACTCAATGAATCAAATTCCATCGGACAAACAATAGAGTCCATGCTCAGTTATGAACTTCGATACGAAAATGGTTCCGTGCGTATGACGGAGACAGGCCAACGCCGCAAAGCCTTGGGTGCTTTTTTTACACCCAAGCGACTCATCGATTGCGTGATTAAAGAAACGATCGACCCTATCCTTGAAAACATTGTTCAAAATGTCGGTCCTGAAAATCGGCGAGCTGCTTTGCTGAATATCCGAATCTGTGACCCTGCATGTGGGGCTGGTTATTTTTTGATTTCAGCTGCCATGCGGTTGGCATTACAGCTCAGTGTTTGGGAGGGAAGTGCTGTTTTAAAGACAGAGTGCTTGCTTGATGTGGTTCGTAATTGTCTCTATGGGGTAGACATTGAACCGTTGTCTCTTGAGGCTGCTCGCTTGAATCTTGAGGCACAGTGCCAACAGGCCGTGCCTGAATTGGATGTGCACCTTCGGTGTGGCAATGCATTGCTTGACCCCTCAAATCCCACGCTTGACAAGGGCATTCGCCGTGGTCAAATCAAGCGGATCGCCGGCCGGGATGCAATTGACGCATTCAAGACAATCCGCAGAACCTTTCCGAAGGTCAGTTCAGTGGTACCTGCTCAGAGCCCTTCAGCACGGTTGCTTGCCGCAGAAGTGGCGCTTTCTAGCCTCTTACTTATCAAAGACAATCAAACCGTGTCCAGTTTCCCGACGGATGAAGTGTGGAAAAAGGTGAGAATGGGAAGGGGATTGCCTAAGCCAATTGCAACGCTCGTTCAGAATTGTGCAAGACGGTACCAATTCTTTTCTTGGAGAGATACTTTTAAAGCGGTGTTTTTAAATGGGGGATTTGATGCGGTTATTGGCAATCCGCCATTTCTTGACTCAACCCACATCAAAAAAAATCAACCTGAGTTGCGTCCGTTGATGGGCAATTTGTACAATACTGCCAAAGGCAACTGGGACCTCTACATCCCGTTTACCGAGCTTGGGCTTTCGTTATTAAAACCCAAAGGACGCATGGGCTTTGTGACTCCGAACAAAATCCTAGCGTCTGATTATGCGGCCGAATTGCAGGCGTTTATGTTATCCACCCATCGGCTTTTAAGCATGCATGATTATTCGGGCGTTACCAGTTTTTCGGATGCTCAAGTTCCGGTTGTGATCAGTATTGTCATGGCTACTAGCAGCTGCCCCAATGATCTCGTGCGGTGTGTTCGACACGGTGTACACACTGAATCATTTTGTTCTATAGAGACTCTTCGGAGCTTTCCAAAAGGGTATATTGCGTTGCCATTGAGTGGCGATCACGGGCGTCTTTTGCCGCTGCTTAAAAACAGCATACCCTTGTCAACCGTTGCCAAAGTCAGTGATGGTGCAAGTACTTCAGAAGCTTATATTATTCGCGATTCGGTTCAAGAAGGACGAGCAGAGCATTGGGGCGAGCCTACGCAACTGAAACTTATCAATACGGGTACGATCGATCCGTGGACATTGCTTTGGGGCGAAAAACAGATCCGTTATCTGGGTTTTAAAGGGTTTTATCCTGTTGTAGATTCCACTTGGTTTCAGGAGCGGTTCCCTCGCCGCTACGCTCAAACGGTGAGGGAAACACTGGTGATCGCAGGTATGGGAGCCCGTTTGGAGGCAGCTGTTGCCCCATCAGGGGTACTCTGTGGTAAAAGCACCGTATTGGTTTTACCGCACGAGAATGTGTGTCCATATGCCCTGTCTGCAGTGATCAATCTTAAACTTTGGACTGAAACTTACACCGCTTTTTTTGGCTTGCGCGGGCTCGGTACTCACAGCATGAACATTGGTCCTCGACAAATCGAACAGCTTCCAATGGTCAAAAAGGACCTCTTAATGCCCTTCAAAGGTCTCTTGACAGAGGACAAGGTTACACTCAATCAGCGATTATCTCATTGGGGGCATTTGCTCCATACACAAAAATCGAATGCTCAAAGAGACGAAATCATCGACCTGATTGGGCGCCACATTGAACAGCATGCACTGTGAGAACTTTCTATTCAGATGGTTGATTCTCAATCGATTTGGGGATGGATAATTGAAAGTCAATGACTTTAATGATTTCGATGGGCGCATCCTTTGTGAAATCATCGTGTGTAAAGATTGGAAAGAAGATGATGCCTTCTGTTTCAAAAATTTTTCTCAGTCCAGAATCGATTCTCGAACTGCAAATCAAAATGGGCGACTCTGAAACATGAGCATTGTAATATGGCATCATTTGCTCACGCAGTTCAGTCATTGCGTGGGTACGGTTGGGTTCTTCAGACATTTTTAAAATCAGGGAGATTTCATCCGTCAGATTTGGAGAAACCGTGAGGGCAGGTATGGCCCCATACTCGTCGGTAAGCCGTTGGCTGATTGGGATCTTAAGTCCTTTTTTGGCTGCTTTTACAAGGTCTTCAAATCGAAAACCTGGGTCTGCTCCATCAATCAGAGCACTGAGCATGTTGTAGTTGTCAGTGATGGGAATGCGCAAGTGTGCCAGCCTACGGAAGAGGTGATGCAAATGTCCGACAGTGACTCCACATTGATGCAAGAGACTTAAGAGTTCACCATGTTCTTTTTGAAGTTCGGTATACTGATTGTGGAATGCCGTAGGAGTGAATAATTCTTCTAAGTGGGCACTGATCAGACCATTAAAATGAGTGATAAGAACCCCTTCTTCACCAACAAATTCGTATGCTGCATTGATAGGTGATGCGTGGGTAGAAATTTTAACATCAACGTTGCTTAAGGGAGCAGCT
>JAYYJC010000365.1:0-2822 GCA_036146655.1 Myxococcota bacterium
GAGGGTCGAGCCAACCCAAATAGATGTTTTCTACTCCGAGGTACAGAAGGGCAACAAACACAGCGATTAATGACCACTTGTATTGATGTTTCAACGGATATACATGGGTTTGAAGTTGCCGAAAGACTTGTACAAATACCAAAAGCGACGCACAAAATACTGGCAACAGTGTAGAGATGTGCTCAGATAATCCAGACTCAAGGTTAATGCTGTAAAGAACTGCCGGCCATAAAAGATAGGTACTTAACAGCAGAAGAAACTGACTTCTGGTGGAAAGCCTTTTACTGTATGAACCGAAGAGGACGGCAAGCCCTAGGGTTAATACGAGATTGATGATAACGGTACTAACCATATCGCCCCTAGAATCTCATTCTGCTGTGCCGTTGGTACTCCAATGACCAACCAATCTTCAATTTCTGAGATTGAAAATGGAAGTGCATCTGACGCCCCCTCAATGACAAGAGATAAGGGTGTATCCAGAGACTTCACGCGCCCCCTTGGTGGCCTTAGTTGTCTGCCAACGGTACCAGAAACCCAATGTTCACTCAATTGAATACCCAAGCGTTCTCCCCCACTACCTTCGATCTTTGTGGTGTGTTCACATTGTACAAGGCCACCGTCATTTTCATCATCCCAATCGACCTGAGACCAACACCACCCATTGGATGTATGATAAAAATTTCCATCCAAACCCAGATTTACGACTTGTCCAAACAAATCTGCTGTGCATCCTGACAAATCACATTTGCTCTCTACTGGCCCTTCTGGACCACATCTAATGGACTTAACCGAGTCATCTGTACTCCAAATCCAGTCACCGTTGCAATGGTTTATGGAAGACAGATTTTCAAAAACAACATTCGTCTCACCGTTGACAAAAAGATGCACCAAATGATTTGAGGTCCATACGAAAGCTTCAGATTCAACCCAAAATAATCGGCTGTCAGGACTCAGGTTCACAAACCACTCGAGCTGTCGTTCACCAGCCCAATCGTACAGATATACTTTTCCTTCCGCAGGTGCCGATGCTAATACACCTTGCACATCTGCTGCGACAGAAGTTCCAAAACCTGACGTCTCAGAACCATTAATTCGGATTGCTGAAACATCTTTTTCAAGAACAAGCTCATATGCGTTGTGGTGACAAGCCAGTAAAAGGGCAATCACTTGGTTAGCACTATCCGCTGAAACGGTCCATGTTCCTGAAGTTGCCCCCCCCTAAAAGAACTACTTTTCACTGTACTTAAAAGCAACTCTTGACTCTTTTGATCGATCAAATCACGCCGAAGTCGCCAATATATTGTTGGAGAGGTAAGTCGTCTCACCCCAAGCCATTCACTTGAGAGTCCTGACCAATCTGTAAGCAAATACAAAATCAACCGTCCCTTATTCGTCATTACCCGATGGGCCTCTTCTAGGGTTGCGGGTAAGTTTTCGATTCGATTCGGAAATATAGAATACACGAGATCAAAAGTGGCTTTTGGATAACAGATGTGATGAGACGGATCGGTCCGGAAGGTGATGTTTAAAGTTGTACCTTTGGCCTGTGATAATGCAGTATAGACCCTTTGATTGGAACACAAACCAACACAATCCAAATCAGATTTACCAGCAGCAAGTTGCTGACAAAATGCAGGACTAAAGGCATTTAGTTCAAGCGTTGCACCAGAATGGATTTGAACGGAGTCAGCAAAGCTACGAGCGATTGGATACCAATACGGTTTACGATTCAGACCCTTCATCCTCATCCTCATTACCCAAAAGAACCAGCCCACATTCTAACAAAAATCCCGCAAGATTTGGGGCTTTACTATACACATGAGGTGGATGAGGTAAAATTGATGGATCAAATGGCTGTTCTTCTGGATTCCAAACCAGCACTGCCGATTTGTCAGAAATAAGATGAACCAAACTCTCATGAGTCAGACGGTGTACAGAAGGTCCAAAAGAAAATGTGATTTGGTGGTGTTCGGCCATCGCTCGTAACGGAGCCAACACTCTAAGCGGCGCACCTAAAATCAAAACTTCACTGTAGCCATTGGTGGTCAATCCATCGATGAACCGTCTTTGAGACACTGCCAAGTCTAATTGACCAACCAACTCACATCGGTCATCTGACACTTGAACCTGGGCCACGCCCAATTTCAATACAGAAGGCAAATTGGCGGAAACGAGTTGAATGTGTTCACTTAAGATTTGTTCTACTTTAGGCGCATTGATGACTGCAATGGCAGGTAATAGTTCAGAAATTTGACGGCTTTTTCCGAGTGCTTGAAATGCGGCCACGATTTCAGACTCTCCCAACAGCCCTCTGCTTTTAAAGGAATGGTAAAGGGTACGATCTTTCGACTTGCGCTTACGCAGTTCTGCACATTCATCTGCTAGGGCAGCATGTTGTGCGGTCAACGCCTTGATGTCATGCGCATGTCGATTAAGCATCTCCTTTTGAGACTTAATGGTTGCTTTGAGTGCAGCGTTCTGCTGTTCAAGGGTTTCAAGTTGTTGTCGAAGAAGTGCGACGCTGTCACCTTCTAAAGTCATGTCTGTTTCATTTTGTCCTTTGGAGTCCACTTCCAAATGCATGGCTTCTTGAATCAACTGTTCGTTTTCTAAGTTCAAACCATCTGGCTGGGGTTTTGAATCGTACTCTGGACGAGAATGAGGCAATGCTGAAGATGCGCCAACCTCGAGCGATGGTTGACTTGAATTGTGAGATTGATTTGGTTTAGGGCTATTTGGTTTCGTTTTCTTCTGAGATTTTGACTGAGACTCTTTCTGTTTTGATTGAGCTGCGGCCAACTCTGATTCTAGGACCATTTTTA
>JAYYJC010000366.1:0-4468 GCA_036146655.1 Myxococcota bacterium
ATGAAGGGCCTCTTTCCATGCCAGTACATTTGTTTCAGGTGCAATCTGACTTATTTCACTTAGGGTTTCACGAATGTTTTTACAATCCGGCCCTGTCAGGTAATGTGCAAAGTGAGCACCCGCATTTGGCAAGGTTTGAAGTGCATCGATTGTCTGGTCTTCAAAAAGCATCTAACCCACCTATCCGATCCAACACCTCTTTTCAAGTTCTAAATCATGTCTTTATGCCTCGACTTTTTACAAGCATCAGCCTTACAGGTCGCCCCAAAACTCATTGGTAAAGAAATTTTTTGCCATGGTGTTAAGCTGCGTGTGCTTGAAACAGAAGCATACATGGAGTCTGATACGGCTTGCCATGCCCATAAAGGCCAAACGGCTCGCAATGCACCGATGTTTGGCCCATCTGGGCACTTATATGTTTACCTTTGTTATGGCATACACCACCTCGTCAATATTGTGACTGGTCCACAAGGTTCCGGACAGGCCGTTTTAATTAGAGCTGGTTTGGTTGTCTCTGGTTTTGAAACAGCAAGAAACAGGCGCAATGGTCGTATTGAATGCATTGGACCAGGGAAAGTCGGTCAAGTATTGAATCTCAATGTTTCTCATTCTGGTCAGCCCATTGGACAAAACATAAAGCTTTTTGACGGTATTTCACCTCAACAAATTCTGACTGTACCGCGAGTGGGTATCGATTACGCTCAGCCTTGCGACCGAGATGCTCCATGGCGTTTTATCGGTCAATTTGATCTGTGAGTTCCCAATGTGCTCTCGGAACAGCAAACCACTCTTTCCCTTTTAATGATACGGGTTCTCCACTTTGACCAATGGATAATACCTCCATTGGACAGACTTCAATGCAGACACCACATTGGATGCAAGCGGCATTACGATTGTCGAGTACCAATTGTTCCTGTGCAAACCGCTGAACTTGTATCCCCATTTGACAATACCGAGTACACTCGCCACATCCAATGCAGCTGTCTGTTGATTCAATGGCAATTGTCGAAAATCTTTTGGCCAGAATCTCCATATATGCTCGAAGTGGACAAAAGAAGCGGCACCAAAATCGGTTGCCAAGATATGGATAAAGCCCAACACCAAGTATTGACGCAAGTCCAAAATCTACCATCAGCGAATACCACCGCAAAGACCATTGCGCTGTGGATTGAAAGAAGGTTGACTCAACAAGATACCATGCATCTAGTAAGGCCATAATGGTGATGGGCACTGCCAAAAAGAGGAGGTAACGGCCCATTCTTTCAAGAGATTTGGCCGCTTCACCCCGAGGTGCCAATTCCCTCCAAAAGTCCCCAAGTGTTTCAGCCAAACCCCCACAGCCACATAGGTACGAACAAAAGCGTAGTCCTTGTGATTTCACATAGACAGGTATCGCCACAACTGTGACCATCAATGCCGCACCCAGCCATAATATTACCGTTGTAATTTGTCCTGTTTCTGTCCAATTCGGAGCATCAATTAATGCGTAGATGTTGAGTGGCCACGGCACACTTAGGCTGTACCACTTCCAAGCACGCATCCCTCCTAAAAACTCAAAATAAAGACTGTCAATCCAGCCGCCTGTATGGAACAAAAGGGGAGACAAAAGTTCTGGAATACCAAACAAGAATACCCATTGGAAACCAATCAACATTAAATACCGCTTCTTTTGTGTTGGGAGTTTGGTTTTGAGGTAGGCTCGCACGCCAAACCCAGCAATTAAACCGGAGTAAATAACTGTTCCCCAAAATGCACCGCTATAGGTATGGTTTGAACTTGGAACTGTAATGGCTTCCGTCAACCGTTGAAGAAACTGTATATCTTGGAGGAACATCAGCGATTGGCCCGATTTGATACAGTAATAAAATACAGTAAGTGCAAAGAAAATTGCCAGCCAGACAGGTCTCCACCACACTGAGTCTGTCGTTGTTCGTATCTTCAATCTCTTTAAATATTCGCTTGGTGGTTTATGGCCAATAAAGGGGAAGATGACATCTGCTGTGTGAAATCCTTTGGTACTTCGGAGCCCACCTTCCGAGATTTCGAATACTTGTGTTGAAGGGTGTACCAACAGTCCCTCAGATTCAGCTTTTTTGAGGGCTTGACGGTTTGGTGAACCAGCTTTGTACAATGTGCTTGAACGGAACAACAATTCCACTTTGGCGTTGGACTGATGAAGGGCCAATGCGGCTTCAATGGCACTGTCACCCCCACCAATTACAACAGCTTTTTGATTACTGTACTGTTCAGGGTCATCAAGATGCTTTTGTACAATGGCATGTGTTTGCCCTTCAACGCCGAGCAAGTTCGGACTCATTCTTTTTCCAGTGGCCAAGATGATTACCTGTGAGGTTTGTTCAATAATTTGACCCTCATGATTGAAAATCAACTTGAAATTTGGTGACTGGCCTTTGATATCGATGAGTTGATACTGGCTTTGGAGGTTAATGTTTTCCCGAATAAGAACTTGACCCCATTGGTAAACCAATCTTTCTTTGGTGTCCTTTTCAAACTGAAAGCCCCCATGAAGATTTACTTTGGAGGGATGGGCATAAATGGTTTTCCCTCTTATAAATCCGTCAATGCTCGAAAAGGGCCCTGTCTTTTCAAATACAGCTGTTTTCAACCCACTGTCTTTAAGGGCAACAGCGGCAGCACTACCAGCAGGACCAGCTCCAATAATTGCCACATCCAGTTGCACGGAGCGGGAAGGTTGTAAGGATTGGCTCAGATGCTGACCGAGTAGTTCTCCCTGTTTGAATGCGACTTTAATAACAGATGCATCGACAAGATCACCGATGACATAAACCCCTTGTCGTGAACTTTGGTTATTTTTATCGACAATTGGTCTAGCCGTTATGCCAGCATCGATATTTCGACGCAGTACTATATCAACGAACTCTTGAAACCGTGCTTGCGTTGCTGCTCGCACAGTTTTAATCACGACCGTGAACCTTTCTTTTGTTTCTTTTTTCGGCTCAGTGGTTTGTTCGGTTTGGGTTTTGGCCGCGCGAAACCCTTCTTGTAACGGGTTTTTTGCCCTGCTTTATTGGGTTCAACGCCATCCGCAATCTCTTTAAGCCGTTGGATTTCATCTCCAGACAGTGGGCGCCACTGACCGACTTCTAGTTGCCCTAATCCGATGGTGGCAAAACTAAGTCTCTGAAGTTTAGATACAGGGTGACCTATGGACTCAAAGATCCGGCGAATGAGGCGATTTCGACCTTCTGTGACTGTTATTTCAAGCCAAGTATTGTTGGAGTCCGTGCTTTCAATGATGCGAATTTTTGCAGGTTTAGTGCGTCCATCATCAAGTGGAATGCCATGTCGAATGCGGTTAAGTTGTCGTTCAGATGGTTCTTTCCAAACCTTTACTTTGTATCTTTTAGGGACATCTGATGCCGGCTTCAAAAGTTTTTGTGCAAGTTGACCATCATTTGTCAATAACAACAAGCCAGAAGTATTGATGTCCAACCGTCCCATAGATTCAATTCGATAAGGGATTTGACTAAGCCGTTCGTAAATTGTCGGCCGTTCCTCTGGATCATTGCGAGTACACACGGTGCCTTTGGGCTTGTGAAATGCATAATATACATGAGCTTGGGCTTTGGGTATGGGCTTGTCATCGATGGTAATAAGGTCTTCAGCAGGATTTACATCTGTACCGGGTCTGAGCACAACACGGTGATTGACTTTTACTCTGCCTTCAAGCACAAGGGTTTCGGCTTCTCTTCTTGAAGCGACACCAGACTGTGCAATGGCTTTTTGTATTCGCATGAAATCTCCCAATCAAGCGGGCTGTAATAACCGATTTGACTTGGAATGGGTAGTAAACTCAGTCTTTCGGGATTCCTGGAAAGAGTTGAATGGTTTTGTATTCCACTGGTTCAGGTTGTTCTTTTGGTTGAACCTTAGAACCTTCTGAAACCTGCCCTTCAAACTCCTTGACATCCCGAAGAGTAGGGAGGTCGGATAAGTCACGGAGACCAAAGGTTTCGAGAAAAAAATCGGTGGTTGCAAACTGTTCAGGCCGTCCTTGGACTTCTTTAAAACCTTGTCTTTTTATCAATCCAATCTCAATGAGATTTTTGACGATGTTCGATGAGCTCGTCCCTCTCAATGACTCGATTTCTGAACGAACAATGGGTTGTCGATATGCGATGATGCTCAATACTTCCAGAGCGGCTTTGCTTAGACGAATGGGTTTGCTTTCAACCACTTTGGAGACCCACTGCGCCACTTCTGGACGGGTTCTAAATTGCCACCCACCTGATACTTCCTCTAGCGTGAAACCATGGTTTTCTCGGTCAAGTCTATTTCTGATTTGACGAAGCCTAGTGCGAATGACGCTGCTACGAGTATTGAGAACCTTGCTTAAGTCTTGTACAAGTACAGGACCAGGAGAGGTAAACAAAATGGCTTCAATGGCTTTGCTTAAAAAATGCTCTGGAGGCGGTTCGTCAGTATC
>JAYYJC010000367.1:0-10000 GCA_036146655.1 Myxococcota bacterium
ACAATGACTCGACTTCAACCATTGTGGCCACCGATGCCGACTGTGATGGTGTCGTGACAGGGTTAGACTGCAACGACAACGACCCCCTAGTGACCTCCCAGGGTGGAACACAAAGCTGTCCGGCTCAATCATGTAACGAGATCTTAAGCAACGACTCCAGCAGCCAAGACGGCCCCTATTACATCGACCCCAGTGGTCTGGGTGTTCGACAGGTTTATTGCGATATGACTTTGGATGGCGGAGGCTGGACACTGGTCTACATCAACATCAACCCCAGTAGCCTTGGAACAAACCAATCCGGTGAACAAGGGTCTGTCAGCAATCTTGCCAATCCAAATGGAAACAGCGCTAAGTTCTCAGATGCATACATCAACGCCATTAAAGAATACTCAGACTCTCGTATTGGCTATCGAGTCACCTCAAATGATATCAGCAGCCGATACTTTGCGCCATCCTCATGCACTTATACCCATGCCACCCACAGCAACCTCAATGATTGCCGAAAATATACGGCAAACTATAGCACCTCCACCAACCCAAGCTACATACAATGTGATTATTGGGGAGGCGATGGTGGTGGGCTAGATATGTGGTATGGTTGTTATGGCGGTGGATACACGAATGTATTTAATACCCATCGCAGCTCAAACTACCCTCAATCTGCTGGCATCACCACAAACACTTCTGGATCGAGTCTTGGAAGTTCGAGTACCTCTTGGACCAACGATATCCTGATGTGGGTGCGATAATGATTAACCTTTTGCTCTTCAGCCTCACAGCAGAGGCCGTCCCACTCCAAGTTACTCAGCAGGGCCGCATGCTTGATGCCAACGGCATTGGAATCCAAGGCTTAGAGTTGGTTGCCTTCAGGGTTTTTGATGATCCCAGCGGCGGCAACATGCTCTGGGAAGATTACATCACCCTCGACTTCTCGAACGGGTATTATGCGGCTGTGCTGGGATCAGACGCTCAAAACAACCCCTTAGACTCAGCTGTTCTATCGCTCTACCCTCTTTATCTCGAGCTGCAACTGGGCACCAATCAGCCCATGACACCTCGAACTGAAATCCGCTCTGTGCCATACGCTCAGCTGGCTGGTATCGCAGAATCGATCGATGGGGGCACAGTCAACGCCTCTGAAGTTTCTATTAACGGCAACGCCGTCATCGATGGCAACGGCACATGGGTGGGTCAACCCCTAACCGTAGATTGGTCCAACCTTCAAGGGATCCCCAGTGACATTGCAGACGGCGATTCCAACACGCAACTCAGCGAAACACAGGTTGAGGGATACATTACCAATGACGCCATTGACTTCCACCCCAACACCACCATGAACGGCAGTGGCTTACTCACTCAGGCAGATACACTCACCCCAGACTGGAGTAACCTCACCAACCGTCCCACTGGCCTTGATGATGGGGATGACGACTCATTGGCCACACTGGGCTGCACGCAGGGTGAAATTGTCGGCTGGGATGGGCTGAATTGGGTCTGTACCTCTGACAACAGCCTGTCCGAGTCAGAGGTCGAGGCATACATTACCAATGGTGGTGTCAACCTCGATGCCAGCAGTACCATTGGCGGTCAGGACTTCCTCACCTCAACCGATGAAACCCTCTCTGGACTTAACTGTTTGGATGGCGAAATTCCAAGATGGGACGGGGTATCGAACCTCTGGACCTGTGCAGCGGACACGATGGGCTCACTTAACTGCAATGATGGCGAAATCACCCGTTATGATGCCGCTCAGGGCACATGGATCTGTACCAATATTCAAAGCCTCTTTGACAGCGATGGCGATGGGGTCGCCGCATGGGCAGACTGCGACGACAACGATCCAAACCAACTCAGCAATGCAAATGACAGCGACTGTGACGGAACCCCATCTGCAGATGATTGCAATGATTACGACCCTAACTCCAACACAACCGCCATCGATGGAGACTGTGATGGGGTTTTGACGGCAGATGACTGCAATGACAACGACAGCAGCCTTTTGGCTCAGAGCGACGACAATGATTGTGATGGAACGCTGACGCTCAACGACTGCAACGACAACGACCCAAATTCAAATACCGTCGCTACCGATGCCGACTGTGATGGATATGTGACCGCAGATGACTGTGACGACAACGACGCCAACATCAACCCAAATGCCACTGAAATCAACGATGGGGTGGACAACGACTGCGACGGACTGGTTGACAACACCATTCCATACAATATGGACGGTATTTATTTCGTAAGCGTTGACACCTATCAAGGTGATTTCAACACAGGCGGTGGCTTTTGTACACAGATGGTCGGGCAAACCGCCTATGTGGTCCAACATGGCGTTTCGATGAATGGAAGCTATCCATCAGGAATCTGGCAGGGTAACGGCAGTGGTTACGGTGCCGGAACCAACTGCAACCTATACTCGAGCAGCAGCAGTTCCCACTCTGGATACGGAGACCAAGGTGGATACGGCTCATGTGCTCAATACAGACATGTTGTTTGCACAACGGACCCCAATCGCTGCAACAGCAACTGTAGTGAATGGGATTAACCCAACAAAACGGATCAACCTTTATGTTTTTTCTTCTATTACATGCCTTTAAAGCACATGCCGTCCCACTTCAACTCACTCAACAAGGCCGAGTGGTTGATTCCAACGGCGTAGGGCTCACAGGCATTGAACTGGTTGGTTTTCGGATTTACGACGACCCCAATGGCGGCAATCTTCTATGGGATGAGTACATCTCAATTGGCTTTACCAATGGTTATTATGCGGCAGTCTTGGGTTCAGACAGCCAAAACAACCCTCTTGACTCTTCGACTTTGGCACTCTATCCGCTTTATCTTGAACTTCAAATCGGCGGAAATCCCGCCATGACTCCCCGCACGGCAATCAATTCGTCACCCTACTCACAAATTGCAGGCATTGCTGAATCGGTTGAAGGTGGAACGGTTGATGCTTCTGAGCTCTCGATCAACGGTAATCCTGTTATAGACAGCAATGGCCTGTGGGTAGGACAACCACTCACAGTAGATTGGGCCAATATCCAAGGCATTCCAAGCGACATCGCAGATGGAGACGCCAATACACAACTCAGCGAAACGCAGGTTGAAGGGTTCATCAACAATGGGGCCATTGACCTCCATCCACTGACCACAATGAATGGAAGCGGACTGCTTACTCAAGCAGACACACTCTCACCTGACTGGACCAATATTTCAAACAGACCCAGCGGTCTTGACGATGGCGATGACGATGCTTTGTCAGGACTTGGTTGTGCACAAGGAGAAATTGTTGGTTGGGATGGTTTAAACTGGATTTGCACCTCAGACAATAGCCTCACAGAAGCAGAGGTTGAAAGCTTCATTACCAATGATGGAATCAGCCTCAATGGCAGTACAACTCTGGCTGGAATGGCCATTCGTACTGAGACAGACCCGTCACTTGCTGATCTCAATTGTCAGGACGGAGACATTGTACGCTGGGATGGCATCGCTGAAGAATGGTACTGTACCACTGAATCGATGGGAATGATGAATTGCAATGATGGCGAAGTTCCAAGCTACGATTCAGCGCAAGGCACTTGGGTGTGCACCAATCTGCAAAGCCTCTTTGACAATGACGGAGATGGCGTCGTTGCATGGGCAGACTGCGATGATACCAATCCATCCATACTCAGCAATGTCAATGACAGTGACTGCGACGGCATCTCATATGCAGACGACTGCAATGACAATGATCCAAACTCAACCAGCAATGCCGTCGACGGAGACTGTGACGGTGTGCTGACGGCTGACGACTGCGATGACACCGACAACACTCTTCTAGAACAAATCAATGACAACGACTGTGATGGAGTCTTGACAATCAATGATTGCGACGACAACGACTCTCAGTCGACCAGCATTGCCAATGATGCCGACTGTGATGGTGATCCCAGCAGCAGTGATTGCAATGACGCAGACCCCTCCATCTACAATGGGGCAGTAGACACCTGCAACGATGGTATCGATCAGGACTGCGATGGGGCAGATGCTCCCTGCAGCATGTGCGGAAACATCCTTCACCAAGATCCAGTGGGTGGCCCAAATGGCTGGGTACTATGCTACATTGATGAGTCCGATACGGCTTATCACGACACCGAGTGCAGAGATCTGCTTGACGGAATCCCGGGCTATGGAAATTCCAGTGCGCTTTTGTCAGCAGGTGGCAACTTCGGTTGCTGGCATGGAAATTCTGGTTCACAAGAAGGTGCGTATTTTGCGGGCAACAATGTCGTCTCAAACAGTTGTCGAGACAATACTCAACACAGCACCAAGTTGAACAGTTGGCCCACATCCACAACCACATTGGGCGTGTGTATTCGCTACCCCTAATCCATACCAATCTGACTTTTGACACCACGACTTTACTGACTCAATCCACTTTGGAGTCCCCATGAAAACAACGCTCATTTCCACACTCATCCTATTGATGGCCTGCGACCGTTCTGAAAAAGGAATCAACATCAATAACAGTGCACCCGAAGTGGTCATCACCTCACACCAAGATGGTGATGTGGTGTATACTGACATCCCCACAGAGTTCACTGCCACCGTCACTGACAGCAACGATGGTTTCGAAGACCTAGAGGTCCAGTGGACCATGGGTGAACGGGTGGCCTGTTCTTTTGCACCGCCTGATGTCAATGGTCTCACCACCTGTAACACAAGCCTTGCAGAGGGTGAAGGCGAAATTCAAGTAGAGGTCCGTGACCCTCAGAATTCCACGGGCTTGGCCGAAGTCACTCTGGACCTTCAGCTATCCAATGCACCAACCGCAGAGATCCTCTCACCCACAGCCGATGGAGTCTATTACAGCGATGAGATTATCGAATTTGCGGCCACGGTCTCTGATGTTGAGGATGCGCCTGAAGAACTGACAATAAGCTGGGAGTCAAGCCTGATGGGCGTCTTGAGTGCAGAAACCATGCCTGATAGCAGTGGCAACATTAGCGACTTTATAAACCTGTCACCAGGGGAGCATGGCATCACGCTGAGCGTCGAGGACACCTCGGGCAAAAGCACCTCTCAGACCGTCACGATCATGGTCAGTGGCACTAATGCCACACCGGTTTGTGAAATTCAATCTCCCGCCTCTGGATCTTTTGGACTAGAAGGTGAAATGGTCATCTTTGAAGGAATTGCCAACGATGCAGACAGCGACAGCAATCTGCTCACGGTGGAATGGTCCTCAAACATCGACGGCGGACTCGGAAGTTCCACTCCCAACAGCTCTGGTGAAGTTACTTTTCCGTACTCTGATTTGAGCAACAACACCCATGTAATCTCAATGACGGTCACCGATGACCGAGGCGCACAGTGTGTGGCAGACACCATCTATTCTGTTGGTTCCCCGCCGAGCATCACCCTGACCAGCCCCTCACCGGGCGACATCTACACTCAAAATGACAACATTACATTTTCAGCAACAGTCACCGACAACGAAGACCAACCCACTGAGCTCAGTGTGGAATGGAACTCATCCATCGACGGTGTATTTTCCACAACCGGACCCAACTCCTCTGACATTGCCCAATTCTCATCCAATCAATTGAGCACCGGAAGCCACAGCATCACGGTCACGGTTACGGACTCTGACGGCCTCTACAGTGATGTACTGGTAGACATTGTTGTCAACGGTGTACCGACACAGCCTACTGTGTCACTCACACCCATTCCCGCCTACACCACAGATGATTTGGTAGCCACAGCGTCGGGTTCAACAGACCCTGATGGACAACCCGTGACCTACACCTACGAATGGTTTCTGAATGGCAATAACAGTGGGATAACGGGCAGCATTTTGCCAAACAGCAATACCGCAAAAGGCAATATTTGGATGGTAAGAGCCACACCAACTGATGGCATCACCACTGGGCCCTACACCGAGGAGAGTGTCACAATCTCCAATAGTGCCCCCACCCTTTCAGGGGTCAGTATTTCACCCAGTGCTCCGACCACCCAAGACACCCTCTCCTGTACCTTTACCGAGTCAGATGCAGATGGTGACCCAGTCAGCACTACCATTGAATGGTTCATCAACAACAACCTTCAATCCAGCTCCAGCAGCACCCTAGCAGGCCCTTTTCAGCAAGGGCAAACGGTGACCTGCCGTGTTACCCCAACCGATGGCACCACGAGTGGAATCGCATCTGAGGCCACGGTTACCATCACCAATGCACCCCCGAGCATTGCCAGCATCACCTATTCTCCCAGTGCAGTCACCACCGACGACATTTTGACCGCCACGGTCAGTGCGAGTGACTCCGACGGGGATCCCATCACCTATACCTTCTACTGGAGCGTGGATGACGGCACAGGTGCCCAGCTGGTTCAAACCACCTCAACGGGCTCATTTGAGTCCGATAGCCTCGATGGTGTAACTCACTTTGATCGGGGTGACACCATCACCGTCGAAGTGGTAGCCAACGACGGCAATGGCACAGCAACTTTGACCAGCACACCACTGGTCGTCGGCAATGCGCCCCCCTCGGCATTCAATGTCCTCATCAGCCCCAGTGATCCAGTGGCCGGCCTCGACGACCTGCTTTGTACAGCACAGACCTCAGACGCCGATATGGATGCGGTTGTACTAAGCTACGAATGGACAGTCAATGGCGTCCCAAGCACCATCACAGCAGACACGGTTCCTGGAAGCCAGACGGTTAACAACGAGGTCTGGGAATGTGCCGTCACCCCCAATGACGGCACAGACGATGGCGCAACCGCTTCCGCCACTGTGACGGTTGGGGCCAACAATGAAGGCGCCGAAGGTGCTGCCTTTTGTGCAAGTGCAGGCCTTACCACTGACAGCAGCGGCAACCAAAATACTTTCTGCCTTTCCGACGAAGGAATCAGCGGCGGCCCTGTCCAAGACAGCACTGGGAACACCGCTCAACCTGGGTCCATCTACATCTTTTCACCAGAGTAAGTCATGTTACTATCTATTTTATTGCTCAGCATCAGCACATCCGACGCCGTTCCACTACAGCTCACTCAACAGGGTCGAATGCTCGATGCCAATGGGTCGGCTGTTACTGGATTGCATATTTTGACTTTTCGAGTATATGACGATGTCAACACTGGAAATATGCTCTGGGAAGACTACATGACCGCAGACTTCGTTAATGGCTACTATGCAGCGGTCTTGGGCGCCGATGTCCAAAACAATCCCTTGGACTCATCCGTGCTGTCTTTGTATCCGCTGTACTTGGAGATCCAGCTCGACAACAACAGCCCACTCTCCCCTCGCACTGAGATTTCCTCCGTCCCCTATTCACAGATTGCGGGCATTGCCGAGTCGGTTGAGGGGGGAACCGTCGATGCCTCAGAGATTTCAATCGGCGGCAATGCCGTGATTGACAGCAACGGACTATGGGTGGGTCAACCCCTCACCGTGGACTGGGCCAATGTTCAAAACATTCCCAGCGACATCGCCGATGGCGATGCCAACACGCAGCTCAGCGAAACCCAAGTCGAAGGCTACATCAACAATGGGGCCATTGATCTTCATCCCTTAACCACCATGAATGGCAGTGGCCTACTCACACAAGCCGACACCCTCACCCCAGACTGGACCAACATCACCAACCGCCCAGCTGGTCTGGACGATGGCGATGACGACGCACTGGCTGGTCTCGGCTGTGCACAGGGTGAAATTGTGGGCTGGGATGGCGTCAACTGGGTTTGTACCTCCGACAACAACCTGAGCGAGTCCGAGGTCGAAGCCTACATCACCAACAGCGGCATAGATTTGGCGGCGGGCAGTACAATGGCTGGACAAGATCTTTTGACCTCTGACAGCGACACCCTGGCCGGACTCAATTGTCTAGATACTGAAATTCCACGGTATGATTCGATCGCCCAAGAATGGTATTGTGCCAGTGATGGGCTGGCTCAGAAAGTCTGTTCAGACGGCGAAGTCATGTCTTACAATGCCAGCACAGCAAACTGGGACTGTACCAGCTTTCAATCGTTACTTGACGCAGACAGCGATGGTGTGATGGCATGGGCAGATTGCAATGACAATGACAATACTGTCGGCAGTTCAGCTTTCGATAACGACTGTGACGGCTTTACAACCAACGATGATTGCAACGATTACGACCCCAACTCCAATGCAGTGGTCAATGACAACGACTGTGACGGCACATTGACCGCTGATGATTGCGACGACAACAACGCCAACTCCACCATTGTGGCTACCGACGCCGACTGTGATGGCTATGTCACTTCCCTCGACTGCAATGACAATGACTCGACTTCAACCATTGTGGCGACAGATGCCGACTGTGACGGCATCATTACTGCAGACGACTGTGACGATACCGATCCAAATATCACCACACAAATTGGTACCATCGGATGTCCCGCCCAGTCATGTAATGACATTCTTGTGGATGATCCGACCAGCCCAGACGGGGCATACTACCTCAACCCCGACAATCTTGGCACCGTACAGGTCTACTGTGACATGACCCTTGATGACGGCGGCTGGACGCTGGTGTACATCAACAACCCGATTAACCCACTCGACATCAACAATATCTATGAGCAAGGAGACATTTCCAATCTCACCAGTCCATCGGGTGACAGTGCCAAGTTGGCAGACACCTACATCAATTCCATTCGTGGCAACAGCGATCAACGAGTCGGCTATCGAGTCACATCCAATGACATCACTACCCGTTATTTTGCACCATCGTACTGCAGTTACGTACACACCGACAACAACTCCTCGGCGTGCCGTAATTATGTCTCTCCGTACTCAGCCTCAATGAACCCAAGCTATATACAATGCGTTGACTGGGGTGGTGGTTCTGGTGGACTAGACGCATGGTACGGCTGCAATGGCAATGGTGGTGGCTACACCAATGTGTTCAACACACACAAAAGCTACTCGGAATCTGCTGGTATCACAACAAACGCCGGAGGTTCATTTAACGGAAACTCAGGAACAGACCATGGCAACGATGTCCTCATGTGGGTGCGATAATGATTAACCTTTTGCTCTTTAGTCTCGCAGCAAATGCCGTCCCCTTACAACTCACCCAACAAGGTCGAATGCTTGACTCAAATGGGATGGCTATCGAAGGTTCCGAATTGGTCTTCTTTCGAATTTACGATGACCTGAATGGGGGCAACCTGCTCTGGGAAGAGTATGTCACCACTCCGTTCACAAACGGATATTATGCGGCTGTTCTCGGGGCTGATGTTCAGAACAACCCATTGGACTCTACCGTGCTGTCCCTCTACCCGATTTACCTTGAGCTTCAATTGGGAAGCAATACGCCCATGTCTCCTCGCACGGAAATCACCTCCACTCCTTATGCTCAAATTGCCGGCATGGCTGAAACAGTTGAAGGGGGTACGGTCGATGCCTCAGAGATCTTAATCGGCGGCAATGCCGTCATTGATGGCACCGGGTTGTGGGTGGGCCAGCCCCTCACAGTGGATTGGGCCAATGTTCAGGGAATCCCCAGCGACATCGCCGATGGCGATGCCAACACCCAACTGAGCGAAACCCAAGTTGAAGGCTTCATTAACAACGGGGCCATCGATCTGAATCCCCTCACCACCATGAATGGCAGTGGCCTACTCACGCAGGCCGACACCCTGACGCCAGACTGGAGCAACCTCACCAACCGGCCCACAGGCCTCGATGATGGCGATGACGACACTCTGGCTGGGCTAGGCTGTGCACAAGGTGAGATTGTTGGCTGGGATGGCCTCAACTGGGTTTGTACATCAGACAACAATCTGACCGAATCTGAGGTTGAGACCTATATCACCAATGGGGGCATAAACCTCGACGCCAGCAGCACCGTTGGTGGTTTTTCCGTTCTGACAACCAACGATGACAGCCTCAGCACACTCTCTTGCCTTGACAACGAACTCCCGCGATATGACTCCATTTCCGGAGAATGGTTCTGTGCCAGCGATGGGCTCGCCCAAAAGG
>JAYYJC010000368.1:0-10755 GCA_036146655.1 Myxococcota bacterium
TCTGCGCCAACGGTGAAGTCATCACTTACAACACCAACACAGCAGACTGGGAATGCACCAATTTCCAATCACTATTGGATGGCGACAGCGATGGTGTAATGGCATGGGCAGATTGCAATGACAATGACTCAAATGTATTGAGTTCTGCCAATGATGCAGATTGTGATGGCATTACAACAGCACTCGACTGCGACGACGCCGATCCGAACTCAACAGGTATTCTCAACGATGCCGACTGCGATGGAACCCTGACCACAGACGACTGTAACGACAATGATCCGAATTCAAATACGGTAGCGACAGATGCAGATTGTGATGGAGACTTAGACGGGACTGACTGCGATGATACATACAGCAGCATATACAATGGGGCCACAGAAGTGTGCAATGATGGGATTGACCAAGACTGTGATGGAGCCGATGATCTTTCATGTTTATCAATTTATTCGTTTACATCACACACTTTTACTCCCTGCGGAGCCACAGGCATTAATGGCCCAAGCACCAGCGCCTGCAGTTCTGAATACGGCACCTCTTGGAGCAGCAACTCAAATTACTTCGTTGTGGATGCTGGCGTTCAACTGTGGACAGTGCCTGCAACCGGAAACTATTTAATCGAAACTTACGGCGCACAAGGTGGTGCCAACTTCTGTGGTGATCAAGGTGCGAAAGGTGCTCGAATGAGTGGTGAGTTTTCACTTACGAGTGGAACAGAACTGAGCATTGTCATTGGCCAAATGGGGCAACAATCTCCAAGTGGCAACTGCGCCAATGGCGGCGGTGGCGGTGGGGGGGGCTCTTTTGTCTGGGAAAGTGGCGCCAGCCAACCGCTGATCGTCGCTGGAGGGGGTGCTGGATCAAGCCTCACCAACAATGGTAGCCCAAACTATCTGGGAATTGGTGGCGTAACCAGTACCGAGGGAAGCCCTGCACGAGACAATTCAGCAGGTGGAGTCAATGGTTCAGATGGGACAAACGGTGGCGGTAGAGGATGGAATACGGTCAGGACAGATGCTTCTGGTGAATTAACAGACTGGACTCATACCGGAACCGGAGGCTTTGGCGGCGGAGACAAAGGCGGCGGTGCCTGTGGTGGTCATGTTTCCGGCGGTGGCGGCGGCTACTCCGGTGGTGGAGCAGGTGGATGCTATTATGCTGCAGGGGGTGGCGGTTCTTACAACGCTGGCGCCAATCAATCCAACACCGGAGACACCCACAGTGGAGATGGCCAAGTGGTCATTACATACTTGGGCAACTAATCTAGGCGCACAAGGCGGAACCCTGTATAATGAAGAAATGAGCTCGGCGTGGCATAGCTGCGGTTCGATGTGCGTAGATTTTTTGGCTCGCTGTACCAACTGCCCCCACGGATGGTTTTGTAAGGACCCACATGGCGCACTGGATCCTCCTGTGCATTGGTGCCAAGATCATAAGAATAGCTGTCGTGACACCACTCCCACAGATTGCCATGCATGTCCAATAAACCAAAATCATTTTCAAACAAAAGGCCCACTTCACTGGCCTCTCCGAGTACATTAGTGCCACAAAACCAGCCCAAATCTGACACAATTGTCCCATCGCTGAGCGGTAGACTCAATGAGCATTCAGTACCCGTGTCAATGACCAAATCAGAGCCACCATTTGGCGTCCAGAATGCGGCATTGGTCCCCGCTTTTGCAGCGTATTCCCACTCGGCCTCAGTGGGCAAGCGATACCCATCACAATCGAGCAAGTCGTAGTCTTCCTGACAATTGACCGTCAAGCCACTTCCAGAACACAGATAACAGGTTCGAAATGTGGTTCCATATTGGGCATTGTGATGACCAGTCAGCACATTGGCGAATTTCGCCGCCATAGACCAAGACACATTGTAGACAGGATGGTCTGTACCAAAACCAAAACCAGTCCCATTTTGTGTCCAATCATCACCCATCAATGCGCCATACATGTTCTGCGTAACCTCAGTGGTCATCATGTAAAAGTCATAGGTCAGTGTCACAGAATGTTCCACTTCGTCGGGCTCGTGGTATTCTTGGGTCGTCGCAGACCCCATCGTAAAAGTGCCGCCTGAGATGTGGGCAAAATCAATTTGACCCAAGCCCGTTCCCAAAACCGAGTCACACACATTTCCAAAGCGACAATCAGCATAAAAGTCCCCATCAAGGTCCTGAGTGCAAATCTCTGGCTGTAGAAGGGCGGCACCCGTATACAAGTTTGGATTGGTATCATCACAATCAGCTCCACTGGTCACCGCAAGACTGCCCAGCCAAGTGTTAAAATCAAACCCTGTGCACTCCACTTGTCCATCACCATCGCCATCAAGTTCATCCAGTGGAGCGAGCGTAATTCCATCCAAAGAAGTACAGTCATCGTAGATGCCATTGCATCGCTCAGTGGCCCCCGGATAAATTTGCGCATCCGAGTCATCACAGTCTTCTCCACCCGATATCGGAGCACCTTCCCACATTTCGACTGAGACATCTAAGAGACACTCCACATAGCCATCGCCATCATCATCGATTTCATCGGATGGCGGACTTAAGGTACCATCATCATCTTCACAGCGATCCAATTTTCCATTACAGCGTTCCCAACTTGAATCTTGTCTGGGCATCACGAGGGGATCGAAATCATTGCAATCTTCAAAACTGGTGCTGTCGAAAGGAATGAACGGAAAAACCGACGAACAGGCCAACATCGATGAATCCAAAGTGGCAAAACCATCTTGATCAAAATCGAGCGCATACACAGTGGCATCGATGGCATTATAGACCGCATCGCCATCACAATTTTCATCTATGGTTGGTGTACAAAGCTCAGCCGCACTGGGTGAAATCCCAGCATCAAAATCATCACAATCATCTGAGAATACTGACAAGCCCAGAGGGGGTTCTGGAAGCAGGGTATTCGGATTAACGCTGGGACAACTGATGACAGGGTGATCGAGACTTCCATGTCCATCCATATCACCGTCGGTATAATAGACCAAAGTATCCACAGCGGAGTCGTCGATGGACCCATTGCAGTCGTCGTCCATGCCATTGCAGTACTCAAGGGAGTTAGGATGGATACCACTGTCGCCATCATTGCAATCCCCACTCTGCAGCACATAATCGATGAGGTCATCGCAACTTTGTATGGCTTGTCCTGCGCCATAACCATCGCCATCGGCATCATAATATAGGGTCATCGCATCAACTGCAGACGCATCATTGACCAGTCCATCACAATTGTCATCCACGCCATTGCAATACTCGGGGGCACCTGGAAAAACATCGGAGTTCTCATCATCGCAGTCTTCGGCATTGCTGACGGCATTGGCGGGTGGTTCACAGGCCAAAAGGGATTCGCTCAACTGTCCAAATCCATCGCCATCATTGTCTAAAAACCATAAATCTGCATCAATGGCGGTGGCCTCATCGGCCACACCGTTGCAGTTGTCGTCCAAACCATTGCAATACTCGGGGGCAGTTGGGAATATACCCGCATCGTCATCGTCACAATCCGTATCGTTGTCGACATAGCCCATGGGCTGAGTACAGTGCACAATAATGTTGTCATCCACACCATTTTGATCGAGATCGTCAACCAATCCGTCCCCATCATAATCTGCAGCCCGACCAAAACCATCACCGTCTTTGTCCCAGTACCAGATAAATCCACCACCATCTGGCTGTTCATCGATTTCACCATTGCAGTTGTTATCGACAGAATCACACAACTCTGGAGCGCCTGGATAGATCAAAGGATTTGAATCGTTACAATCCTCCAACCGATCATAGCCATCTCCATCGGAGTCGCCATTGTCTTGGAAACCGGGAAGATCAGTGCCAAGGTCTTCAGTATCTTCACTGGTACAGGCCAAGAGCCAGAAAATAATTAAAGTCATCACACCAACATCATAGATAAATTATCCAATTTGTAGAAAATCTGAGCCCATAGGGACGCCATCCAATACTCATTTGAACATAAAAACAGCCATGTGGCTTCCATAAAATTTAAATTACTCAATTTAAAATAGTCTCAAAAGGACTTGGCACAACATGAAATGTCAGGATTTTAATTGGTCCTTCATAACAAGACACTGCATGGCTTCATTTCTGTGATAGTATTGGGATATGCGAAACCCATTGAATATCCTTTTCGCCACCCTGATGGTGAGTTGCATTACCTCAACCATCAGCAAAGACGAGACTCAGTTTCCAGACAACCCAAATCACGATCACGATGGAGATGGGCTTACGGAGCTCCTTGGTGACTGTGACGACATGAATCCTGATGTGATCGCCGGGCCTTGGTATGCCGACGAAGACAACGACGGGTTTGGAAATCCTTTTATATCAACCACGGACTGCGATGAACGCATTGGATATGTGGACAACAACCTTGATTGCAACGATCAACAGCAATCGGTTTACCCAGGAAGCAACAACGAGTCAGGCCTCATCTGTGTACTGGATCTGGATGGAGATGGATATGGAGAGCTCAATCCACCGCCACCCTATCAACCTGGCACCGATTGCAATGACAATGAGCCATTGAGCAGCCCAACTGCCATTGAAATTTGTGACGGAATTGACAATGACTGCGACGGCTCGACAGACGAAGGGGACTCACTCGGAGCTGCGGTCTGGTACCTCGATCACGATGAAGATGGATATGGAGATGCGGCCATTCAGCAAACGGCCTGCACCCAGCCACTTGGATATGTAACTCAAGCTGGCGACTGCGATGATGACTTGGCCTCTGTTTACCCCAATGCCACAGAAGTCTGTAATGGAATAGACGACAACTGCGACACAGAAATCGACGAAAGCAACGCCATTGATGCCACACTGCGATTTCAAGATTTTGATGGAGATGGATATGGCAATGCGGGAGTCATTGTACCCTCCTGCCAACCACTCTCAGGCTATGTGAACAACGGGGACGACTGCAACGACCTTGATTCAGGCATTAGCCCAGGCGCCGATGAATACTGTGATGGGTTCGATAACAACTGTGATCTGCAAATAGACGAAGGCACAGCAATCGATGCAATTGAATACTACATCGACTCTGACGGTGATGGCTATGGACTGGCTGGTACTGGAATCAGCCTGTGTACCGCCATTTCTGGTCGAACTGACAATGCGGTCGATTGCAACGACAGCAATGCTGCCATCTACCCCACTGCCCCAGAATACTGCAACAACATTGACGACGATTGCAACAGCCTTGTAGACGATCAGGCCATTGACAAAAGTGCATACTATCTAGACCAAGACCAAGACGGGTATGGCGATTCAGCCATCATTTACGAGTCTTGTCCCGATTTTGATCCCATATCTGGCCTGCCCAGACCGCCAGCTGGCCATTCAACAGTCGGTGGAGACTGCGATGACACCACAGCGGAACGGTCGCCCGGAAATTTTGAACTCTGCACTGCAAGCATCGATGAGAACTGCGATGGTGACCCAACCCTTGGGGCCACGGACCTCAACACATACTTTGCCGACACCGATGGCGACGGCTACGGCAGTCCGCTGTATGAACTTAGAAATTGCACGCAACCCCCTGGTTATGTCCTGAATCAACCAGGTATATCCGTCGATTGCAACGACAACGACTCAGAGGTTATGCCAGATCAACCAGAGACTTGGGAATTGTGCAACGGAAAGCTCGATCGCTGTGAAGACGATGATGGCTTTCTCACCCCTCCTGCCAATGAACTTGACGACGATGACGATGGCTATGTTGAATGCACCCTCGATGTCGACCCATTACAGTGGAACAACAGCGCAGAAGTCATCATTGGTGGCGGAGACTGCGAAGACACCGACCCCCTCGCCTATCCTGGGGCCACTGAAATCTGCAATGGGGCATTTGAAGACTGCAGTGACCCCTACCTCACCCTTCAAGCCGCTCCTTTGCTTGAGACCGATGACGATGGCGATGGCTATGTCGAATGTGCTGGCTTTGACTCAAGTACCTGGGAAGGCGACAACAGTGTGGTTGGCGATCTCGATTGCAATGATGTGGGGGTCAATGCCATATTTGCATTTCCGGGTGCAGGTGGTGATGCCAACACCTGCATCCAAGACGCCGATGGTGACGGTGAATCTGACTGTGTCTTCGAGGGTTTTGGACCAGAGTATGGCTGTGATCTCGGCATTTTCTTGTCTGAGACGGTGGGCGTCGACATGGTGTACATTGAGGCCGGCACCAATCCCATCGGGGACTTTACCCTGACCCGAGATTTCTACCTGTCCACCATGTTCGTCTCCACAACCGCTGTGCAATTGGCCACCGAAATGGCATCCAACGGCGCCACCACCAATGCCTGCGTCTATGTGGGTGGGGGATCAGGTTGTACGGGCGATAGCTGGGAGGCCAGAGCTGCGGAGAGCAATGTCTTTTCGGACCTGGCGGGCCTTGATCGCTGCTATGAACCAGATGGATCCCTCAACCCTGCCTTTCCTGACATTTACAGTTGTCCAGGGTATCGACTGCCCACCAGAGCCGAAATCGAATATGGGCTGAGAGCCGGCTCCACAGCTGATCTGTGGACGGGCGATGGCCCAGAGCTCGGTGGATATGCGGCCTACGACTCCGAAGGGGTCATTCGAATTTACGACGGGGTAACCAACCCACCTGCATTGGATTACTTCAATCCAGGCCTTCGATATCATTCCGGTGCAAATGGCAAAAAGCCCAATGGAAATGGGCTCTATTGCTATCTGTCCTGCAACGATGCGTATCCTTGGGCCCACGATAATGTTCTCGATAACAGCGGAAATTGCCCAGACTGGAGCGCTGTTGATCCGGTGTGCACGATAAGCTGGACAGGACGAAAGTCCATATTTGGCACTCGATCAAGAAGCTACTTTACCATCAACGGCCTTCGGGCCAATCGATTTGGCAGCTTAACATCCTATTACACCGGTGGGGTTGGAAACTTCCCAATGGCCCGCACGGTCAACCCCTAAGTTGGCTTACTCAATCCGAAAGAGCTCTGCAGGCTCAGAGCTCCATTTTCGAAGGACATAATGGGGCTGTGGGGCAAGTTCGAGCTTTGAGGGGTCCGATGGAAGTTGTCGGATCTGCAGATTGGGGCGATTTTCAGCGGCGATGCCTGTTGCCATTTGGACAACGGTGCACTCTTGCGCCTCAAACCAAAAGGCCGGCCATTCTTCCATGTATTTGTGCCGAATGTCAATAAATACGGTCCCAGTCAAGTCAAGCCCACGAACATTCGACACCAGTTCCCCATCCACACATCGGTATCCATTGCCCAAATCACCTGCAATTTGAAATCCGCCAAAAACAACCACCATTGGCACAGCTACAAAAGGCCAATTTTTAGGTAGGACAGAGAGCCCCGCTGCCAGAAATAGCGGCAGAAAAAGATAGAGGTTGTGGTAAAAACGCGCCCCGTAAAGTGAACCAGGAGACCAATAGAACATGTATGCCACCACAGGCCAAACCAGCGAAAGTGCGTAAGGCCAACCTTGCTTCCATCTCCACAGGCCCATCACCGCCAAAACGAATGATCCCGAAAAGGCCAGCAGTAGATAATCCAGTCGAAACAGGGAGTCCCGAGCGATCCGAATGGCTTTTTCCATGGAGTGACCCATGGTTCCAAGGGTGGGAATGCAGCCAATGTTCTCACCAAACCCCAGCGCATTGCACCCTTCTGGTACTGTACCCAACGCCGCCTTAGCCTCAAACCATACATTGACTGGGAATGTCGTCGGGTGCCCAGTGAGGACAAAGTTGTCCCATAGCTGAACTCCAAGGACAAGTGCATACAAGGGCGCCAAACGCAATAGGCTTGCCCAATTCAAACGCACTGCCCAAAGCGTCAGGGGAAGTCCAAAGAGCACGCCTTCAAAAGGTCTCGCCCACAACCAGTACCCCCAGCAGACCACCGCCCAGATGAGTTTGGGATTGTCATGTCGAAGTGCTACCCACAACCCAAGCGCCGCCACCAAACAAGAGGTGTGCGACATCATTGTTCCACCAAGGACCCATACGCCAGGAGAAATCGAAATGACCATTGCAGCAATCAGGGCTTCACGGTCTCCCCTCAATGGCTTCACAAGGGCATAGGTCAGATATGGCAAACTGGCCGCACAAATCGGATTAATCAAACCAGGGGCACCGATAAGTTCACCAATGCTTAAAAGCAAAGGCCAACCAAAAGGAAATGCCGAATAGGAAATCGGTGCGCTGTTCCAATAGGCCAAGTGAAAATATTCAGAAAGCGGCCATGCCGCTGCTGTACGGTGCCCAGACGCAAAAACTCGGGCTTGTAGAAGATAAGATGACTCATCGACAACATGGGGCACACCCTGTAAAAGAACATAATGAACCCACAGGCATCCAAAGAGCGACAGGAGCCCAAAGAGATGAACCCAATGGCGATGAGTACTCAACACCAGATTAAATCACGCACTTAAGAACTGGCGTGCTTCTCAATTAAGGAAGAAAACCGTGGCATGGCCGCACCAATGTGTTCAACGGCTTTTCCACGGAGGGATTTGTACGCCTTGACGAGGACTGGATTGGGCGAGTTAGACGCACGCTCATCGGTCACAGCCAGCAACGCATTGGCAATTTCAGTACGACGAGATGAAAAGAATGCTCGGGGATTGCCACCGCTGCTCTGACACTCTGCCCAAAATGGGTCAACCCGCATCGCAAAATCATCCAAGAGATCATCCATTGCACGGCCAATCATATTGGGTCGAAAAGACTTAACGGTTTTGAACGCCGCTTTGACAGCAAGCCCTGAGAGGCCTCTCTTGTCCTTTACCTCAGCGTCGAGCAATAGCTCGCAATCGGCAATGACGGCTGGTCTTTTGACGGGGTCTTTCAATGTTTCAACAAGTGAGCCCATGTTGCTCTCCTCATGTTCCGGTGTCAGAAGTGTTGTTACTGTTGAGCTGCTGCGTCATCATCGTAGTCTGGACATTCTGGAACATTGAGTTTGTCATTTCCAGAGACATGCCCGTACCATGTCGCAATGTGCTCTTTGGCATAACATGAATAACCCGCTGATCGCTGATAGGCATTTTTAAAACACTCGAGCGACTGTTCGTAATCTACATCGTTTTGTGCTTGAACAATTTCGGTGCCCGGCAAGTCCTCGGGGCGCTTGTCTTTGACATAGTTTCGTAGCCAAAAAGGAATGGCGTCACACAAAACTTTGTATGCATCCGACTTGGCATCGCCACGGGCATTTTTTAGAATGTAGAGCATGGTGTCACGCAGATCTGCATCGTCTTCTAGGGTCATGGCCCGCTCACGGAGACATTTTACCGATTCTGCAGATCGAGTAAATTTAAAGGACATCAAAGCGGCTTTGCGCACAACAACGGACTCATCCGCAAGCATTGGGCATATTTCAGCATCGGCATCGGCATCCTTTTGCTGACGCCAAGCTTCAATGGCAGCGGCTCGGACCGCAGGCGATGCATTGGTCAAATGCCCCTTGATTACTTTACGAGCCAAACTGCTGTAGTCATGATTGCCAAGTGAACGAACGGCCTCTGCTTGAACCTGGGAATCGCTGTCTCCGGCAAGTTCAAGTAAGACATCGTGACTTTTCTCATTTCGACCGATGGCATAAACAGCCGCTGCTCGCACCGCACTGTCATCGCCCGATTTTTTTGCCAGTTCAGTCATGGCTGGAAGAATGATCGGTGCATGCATTCCCTCAAGGGCTCTCACGGCGGGTGCTCGGTTTGGAACAGAAGAGTCTGATACCACATCGATCAAACACTGAACCACACTGTTTCGATCTTCTCCTTTTAAGCCTTCGACCACCGCTTCACGGTAGGCACCCGATTCGTCCTTGAGATTTTGACATATGCAATCGGCCGCATCTTCGGCATCAAAAGTACGGATTTGCACAGTGGCGTAAGTTTGAAGTTCTGCGTCAGACATTTTAAGTCCAACGCAAACCACATTTCCGCGTTGCTGTGCGGTTGCACGCTTCACATCTTCTTTATCGACTTCTGCGGGTGTCATTAAGCAGCCCGCCGCAAATAATGCCCAAATCATTGGCTCACCTCATAATCTGATTGGAATATATTGACATTCGCCGCTATTGAGCCAACTTTTCAGGTAAACACTGTGTCAATTCCAAGGTATTTTCCATAATTCCATAGAGCAAATGAGATGGAAACAACACACTTGCACCAAAGACCATATCAGTTGCCGGAAACCTGCGTTTTTCTTGAAGACCCTTTTCTGTCACGAGACCGACCTGCCCATCGTTGAGCCCCCAAATCTGATTTTGGCTGCTGCTAATCTGATCTAATCTCAAGGGTGACAACACGGTGCTGTGTTGTTCACAACTCCTCACCAAACCCGCCTCTGTGGCCAAAAGAATCCCACCGCACCCTTCTTCTGTGTCGTAAGCCATGTCAATGATGGAGGCAAAGCCAGTTCTCCAAGATTGAGGTTCAGGGTTGTCTGGGGACCATAACGCAAGCTCACCACCAAAAACCAAGATGAGTTGATGGTTTGACCATGCAAAAATCTGATTGGGCTTCCTATCGAGCGACGCCCAATGCCACTCCTGACTTTCAACCCGTCGCCAACCAATTCGACCAGATGTATCTAAAACATAGAGCCGGTCTGAATGAGACACCACGCCTTCCAGTGAAGTTCCAATCAAGGCAGGTTCGGGAACAACCCTTCCGAAATAGTCAACGGTAAGGAGCCCATCGTTTGTGGCCACAAGGAGCAGGTCTTGGGATGTGAGCG
>JAYYJC010000369.1:0-10000 GCA_036146655.1 Myxococcota bacterium
TTCCGGCCCTCAGGTAGGATAAAATCGGGGTTTGCTTCAATCCAATCTTTCAACTGCTCTGTGTAGTTGGACATTCGAAAGAAATAATTTCGTTCAGCAAGCCATTCTACTGTTTGGCCAGTGTCTGGGCATTTTCCATCAACGAGATCTTTTTCTGTCCAGAATTTTTCAGCAGATGTGGAATACCACCCTTCGTAATCTGCAGCATAAATATCGCCAGAATCATACAGTTTTTGCAGGACCGCTTGCACGACTTCAGTGTGTCTTGTTTCGGTGGTGCGAATGAAGTCACTGTATTGAATATCGAGTTTGGCCCACAGTTCTTTGAAACGATTGACCAGTTCATCTACATGTGCTTGTGTATCGATCTCTCGGGCTGCAGCAGCTCGAAACACTTTTTGCCCATGCTCGTCTGTCCCAGTTAGGAAGAAACTTTCATTTCCACACAGCCGGTTCCAACGAGTTGCGACATCTGCAGCAATTGTGGTGTATGCGTGTCCCACATGTGGTTTGTCATTGACATAATACAGCGGGGTACTAACATAAAATTGAGACATAATTTAACTCCTGAAAATGCGGCACTGGTGATATGCGTCCTCAAATGCGTTAAGGGCGTAGCAGACACTAAGCGGTTCCCCATACTAAGACACCGCCTTTTATCTCGAATTGCGAGCTAGAGCCACCCACTAGTTGAAGTAGGTATCTTCATGACAGCCATTATTGGATATTTTCACCGTGACTTTCAAACCAGTTTTCCTCGTAAACTCTGCCGCCGTCGAGAGCGATGGATTGAGTCACCTCCCGTTGATTCGCCCAGCCCCCTTATTCATCGTTTGGTGATAAGTGCAGCCATTCGCAAAGAAGGTCTCAAGCGCCCACTCTATGGTCTTCAAGAAGCGAATGTATCAATTGAATCGCTGATTTGGAGTCTATTTGAAAATGAAAAAATATGCGCTTGGACTGAAGAAACGCCCTCTTCTTTGACACCCATTGATGCATCTGGTGTCGAGTATTTTGAGGTCTCTCGGCCTGGTGTTCCCCTTCGAACTTGGTTCTCCCGCTGGGAGCTTGAGTGTGCTCGTCCGACAGACATAAACCGTGCCATTCAGTTGGGTTCTGATGTTTTTGTAATCAACCCAAAAGAAAGGCCTGAAGGCGAGACGGTATTTCCAGCCATGCCAATTGAGACCCCTTATGAGGGGCCGGAAATTGTATTTAAAGATCCCATATTTCCAGAAAAGCTTCGTGAGGGCTTATTCTTTTTGACCGGGCACCGTGAGGGAGGCGACTCGATGGAACGCTATCTGCCAGCTGCGATTGATGACATCCTTGAACAAGCCGAGGCTGTTGTTCTATTTCATGCCGATCGCGACTCTGACTGCTTGGCCATTTATGCCAAAACTGAATTGCTCGACTCGATTGAGAAACTCAAACAATTTGCCGAAGCTGAAGACTTTCCCATCTCAGAGTTTGAAGTTCCACCGATGGTTGCCCGCTGGGATCGAGTGTGGAGAGCACATCAACACAATACTGACGACGATGAGGACAGTTCAGAAGACAGCGAAGGAGACACAGCCACTGCGATTTCTCAAGAGTCAAAAGTCGGTGTGGACAGCGATACTGTTCAAGTTTCAGATGACGAGTCGGTGTTTGTTGAGTCCAATTCCAGCGATACTGTTCAAGTTTCAGATGACGAGTCGGTGTTTGTTGAGTCCGACTCCAGTGATGAAGCTTCTACCGAAGCACCAGAGATTTGAGACAACCACTCGTTCATTCGCTTTACCATTGGATGTTCAGCGCCTAAGATCGCTGCTCCGGTTTGATGTGCCGATTGCATTCGTTTGAATCCTGAGTCCTTTAATCCAATGCTGAGTTCTGCACGCCCAAGTTCAAATGCCGTGATGGCAATGTCAGGATGATCAGCCGGTAAATTGTGCTCTGCGCATTGGAGTGCGAGACGCATGTGTCGAACGGCCTGATGAACTTGGCCGCACCGCAATAGCGCTTGAGAAAGGCCATGATAGCTGGCACCCAGTGCAGGATGAAAATGAGGCAACTCCGCATGATAGATGGTTTGCGCTTTGAGGTGCAATGGGATTGCGGCATTTGGCTGGTTGAGTTGCCTGAGAGACAGTGCAAATCCGTCTAAACTTAAGGCTAGTTCGGGGTGATCTGATCGCAAAATTGTATTTTGCTGATCAATGCATCGACTCCAGACGGCAGCGGCTTCTGCATATCTTTGGGCGCGGTGCAAGACATCTGCATGACCAAACAAACTGTCACAGATAAGCCGTACATCTCCAAGTGATTCTGCTAGATCCAATGCCAACTCTGCGTGTGGGAGGCCTCTGCCATTGTCATCAATTACACTGCAAAGCAATGCCAGCAACTGATGCAAGCGAATTTGGATTCCAAGCTGATTGTTGTCCTCAAGCGACGCCTCTAAAGCCGGAATAAGCTGTCGGCAGCGCGCCCAATACCCGAGGTTGATGGCGCAGATAATGACGGCATGGTCGTAGTCAATGCGTACTGGACCGTTGGGTCTTGTCAGTCCATTTAGCCGATTTTGTGCTTGTTCGTACTGCGCAAGCCAAGCCAATGCTCGACATTCTTCTATGCGACCGAATACTGTTGTCGACATTTTCGCACTGCTTAGTGCAAGATGGTAGCGTCCATCCAACCGATATTTTTGAGCGAGTTGTGCATATTTCATGGCCGTTATTTTTCGATTTTAAAACACTCTGTTACTAGTCTAGAGAAAGGTGGTGAGAGAGTATGATTGTATTTGTCTGTGATAATAATGCTTGTCACTCCATAATGGCGCAGGCGATATTTGAGCATCTTTGTCCTCAATTATATGCGCAGTCTGCTGGGAAGTACACCTCTTTTGTTCGCCACGAAGTGAGAGAAGCGCTTGATGAAATTGGAATTCTTAGTAAGGGCTACCACAGTAAGGATGAAGTGGCCATTGACTGGACCGATGTACAGTTGGTGGTTCAGTTGTGTGATCCTGCATGGGCCCCCTTTACGCCGAGTCGCATCCCCAAACGCCAATGGCTGCTTCCGGATCCATTGGCGGCACCAAAAGAAGAGCGCCTAGAAGCATGTCGAGCTCTGAGAGATGAACTGGAGCGTCGGATTAAGCTGATTCTTCCTGAGTTTGAAAATGAGTCCCGCAACACAAATTAATACCCATTGCGGTATGATGTCTTTTCATCGTTTTGGGAGATAGAAATGACCCGGTGCATCGCATTATTGGGCAGCGAAACCACTTATCCCTTTCTCGGTCACTTGGAAGCTCAGGTCGAACAAGATGGCAATCTCATTTCTGTCGCAGCTCGATTTGCGCATCGTTCGACCCCAAAAATGACTTTTCAGCATGTTCGAAAGGTTGAGGCCGATCTTCGTATTCGACTTGTGCAGATTGCTGTTGAACCGCCAAATCTTTCTGATTGGATACGAAGTGTGTGGGATTTTTGGATGCAGTTGTCGAAATCGGATTATGGTCCTGATGCGGGTTCAGATCTGTCAGTGGTCATATACATACGGTGTGACGGTCATGAAGCCATTAGCGCTTCAGGTGTCACTGGCGTGTGGGGCCTTATTGATGACCATTGGTCTCCGGTTGTTCAGTTGGGTCATCCAATGTTGGGAAAGACAGGAGTGCCTTACGAATTTCCTGGCGTTTTTCAATTAAATCGAAGCAGTCCTCTCTTTGTGGCTGCGCCACATCCCGATCAAGTGGTGTCTTTGGAGCATGGCCACATTGAAAAAAGGCTTGGAGGTCTGAATGACAGATGAACTTGTGCAGCACCATGCTTTTTTTATGGAGCGCATGCGGCAAGGACTTCCCATTCAAGCCGCCATTGAGCAATTGGCATCTGAAGCCCCTCAAGCGTTGGCTGATTTGTGTGTCGGTGATTTGGCAATAAAAACCAGTGAATTTATGCAGTTGGCATTTCCATTTGTGCCGCTTCTCGAAGCATATGTTCCTGAAAAAGCGCTTTATTTGCGACTCCTTTTATTGTATCCAGATTTAGAAGAGCCGTTATTTTCCTTGGCACAGGAACGCCATTCAAAAAAACAGTGGCTGATCGAACTTATTCGGCGGGCTCAAAATCCAGATCTTTTGGCTGAGATCCATTTTATGGCCCAATCACCCTCTGACCAAGATTTTTGGCTTCCACTGTACATTGAACTCGAATTTATGGACGGTGTATGGGCGTTGGCCAAACAAGGGGATCTGCGTCCAGTTTTTATTTTGCTTAAACAAGGTCAGACAGCGTTGGCAGCCCGTGCCGCAGCATTTGTATTGGAGGTTTGTCCTGACTGCGGACTCATCGAAATGGTTGTTGCACAATTTGGGCCTCAAATAGGCCCTTGGTTGAACTTGGTTTGTACTCATTTCGAAAGTGCAGAGACCGTTGAGAAATTAAGTTCAGTATTTAAGTGGTACTCAGACCAAATAGACGAGCGGGGATAATTTCACGGACAATGTCTATTAGAAGGCCATTCATATTGAAAATCCGTTATACAATATTCTGTCATTTGTCGAGGCCTTAATGGAGTCTTCAACCAGCATATGCCGACTTTGCGATTCTGCTTGTGAAGTCGATGCTTCTCGCTTTCCCACTCAACTGGTACAGAGCGAGAATGATTACATTTCAACTGGCTTCAACTGTGCTGAGCTTGATGAGTCAATTAAAGAACTTAATCCAGAAAACCGGATTGTTTTTCCGCACCAAGGGTCAGAACAACGCACATGGGCTGAAGCCAATGCAGACATCCAAAAGCGACTGAAGGCCATTCTTAAATCTCATGGTTCCAATTCTGTTGGGCTGTATTTGGGGCCGGATGTCTTCCGCCGTTCCAGCGACTGGATTTCGGCTATGTCCTTTGCCGTGTCCATCGGTACATCCTCCATCTTCACTGAACAATGTCTCAATGACGCTGCACGGTTATTCGCCATTGAGTCCATGATGGGCTACGCAACGCCATTGTTGAGCGATGTGGGTCGAGCGCATTATGTTGTCTTATTGGGCGATGATCCTCATGAAAGAGGCTGGGGTGCCCTACAAAGTGGAATGAGTCAAGGCTCAAAATTGGACCACTCTAAAAATACCAAAGGCACAAAAATGATCGTGGTGTCTCCCCGTAAGAATAGTTTTTCTGATCGGGCTGATACCCATGTCACCATCCTTCCTGGAACAGAAGTCTACTTTTTACTCGGCTTACTCAGTACCATGATTAACAGTCAATGGGGAGACAAGCAGTATATCCGAGACTACACCACTGGTTTTGAGCACCTGCAACCTGCTTTAAAACCTTGGACGACTGAGCGATGTGCGCGGCTTTGCGGTATCGAGCCTGCGGTTCTTTCTGGGATAGCACTGAAATACTCTCGTGCTGCCATGGCCGTTATTCATCCCAGTCCTGGCACCTTTAGTGGTCCCCATGCGGATTTGGCGGCTTGGGCATGGATGGCCATCCACATGGTGACGGCAAATGCCTTACGGCCTGGGGGAATCTTTGAAAATCAAGGTGCGATTGACCTTCAGCCAATTTATGTCCAGTTGCATTCTGAAAATGCGCCCAAAACCCGTGTGGGCGATCATTCCCTATTATTAATGCAAGCACCCGCCACCCGTGTATTAGATGAGATCACTCAAGAAGGAGACTCTCAGATTAAGGCCCTAATCGTCATTGGTGAACCCTTGCAACGGCTTCCCCAAAGTCAAAAGCTCGCCGAAGCGTATCAAAATTTAGAATTGCTTGTTCACATTGATTCTGCAGAACGCATGACAAGTTCTCATGCTCATTGGGTATTGCCCAAAACCCATTCTTGGGAGCAAGAAGACATTGATATTCATCGGAACACTCTGATGCCCTATTATGCTGTTGGTGTCGCCAAGCCACTTCAAGCACCCGTAGGAGAGGCTAAGTCGCTTTCTGAGATACTATCGGCATTGGGTAAAGGGCTTCGTAGAGTAAGTCGGTCCTCTGCATGGGGTTGGCATCTCAGACTCGCTGCACGGGCAATTGCCAAAGGTGACATTCAAGGATGGACTCAAAAACTCTGTGAGTTTATTCTAGATGGTCAGTTGGTAGATGGGGTTAACATTTTAGGCGAAATCGACCGTTCTGCTTGGCGACCTGTAGATGATCGCCTGTCTTTCTTTCCTGAACCGTATCCACAGTTGTTGTCTGTACTTGATGGTCGCGAGCCTGATGAGTCATGGCCACTGTTGCTTTGCACCGATTTGGATACGCCACGGCGTGACAAGATTGAGTCGAATACCCTTAAATTAACGGTTCACCCTGACTGTGGCTTTAAGGATGGTGAGACCGTATTGCTGTCCACACTGCATGGTGCAGTCGAAGGACTTGTTTGTCACAACGAAAATCAGCATCCTCTAGCCGTCATTTGCAGTTCAGGTCGTTTTCCCACTATACTCAATGTGTTAAATCCTTCTGTGTGCGACCGAAGTGGTGCTGTTGTTTTAAATGGCGAACCATGCCGATTGGAAACCGTAAGGGGAGCTTAGATCGCCTATGTCTTTTATTTGTGTACTTACTTTTTTGCTTGGTTGTCCATTGCCGCCTGAAGAAAATGCGACAACGCCATCTAACCCACCTCTGAATCAAGCAGGCGGCGGTACAAATGCTCCAGGGGTTCAGTCTGGAAAGCCGCCAGGTGGTGGTGCACCTGCCGCAAGTGGCGGTGGTGGCAGCACGGCCCCCCAAACAGGTGGTGCTCCCAATGCAGGTGGCTCGCCACCCACGCCGAGTGGAGGAGCTCCAGTACAAGGTCAGCCTGCAGGTGGTGTCCTCTTGGATATGGAGCAAATGAACGCTCAGCAAACCCAATCGGCAATTCGAGAAGCTGATTTTGTCACGATTTCTGGTCGAGTGGATGGAGAGTGTTCGGGAAATGTTCGTGTGGATGTTATCGATACCTCAAATTTGGGTGGTCCCACCGAAGGTGGAGAACTTGGGGGCCCCATCACCACCTTGGATTTGGATGCGCCCGGTGACTTTCAAGTGGCGATCCCCAAAGGTCGCTCGGTGAACCTGACCGCTTTGTGTGATGGTGACAAAGATGGAAAGATTACCGCAGAATCTGATAAGCTTTCCTTGGGCGCTCGGCTTGGTGTCATTGACTCTGATACGGATGGTGTTGAACTTGTATTAGAGTCCATTCAACCCCCCAAAGGTGGCCCACCATCCAACCCACCTGAATAGATCACCCGGTCGGAAATACCATTATTCTGCGATGGTTATCCCTTCCGCACGGACAATGTTCGGTCTTAGGGGGTATTGTTTTCGGTGTTCAGCGTGTGTCTTGGCCGAAAGATGGCTCGTCGCCTAGACAAAAGGTCTAGCAAACCCACTCCAGTGATGTTCCCATTTGAAGCGCGTCCCATCGCACTTACTGGCAAATGTGATTCATGTGGGGTTTGGTTGATGAAAATGGCACCGGTCTGCAGTTGACTTACTATTTCATCGAGGTCAATACGCTCGGGAGAGGTAAAGATGGCAGTCATCCGTCTAAATGAACAGCGATTGTGGAGATCTACCGCTTCTTGTATGCTTTGTACTTCATAAATGAGCAAAATGGGACCTGCAGGTTCTTCGTCAAGAATGGGTGCGCCGTTGGTCCAATTGACACGGTAAATGGCTGGGCGAACATAAAAGCCGCGGCGTTCGTAATCAATATTTTTGGTCTCTAGAATGACCTCGTGATTGTAGCTAAGCAGTGCTCGCCCAAATCGATGGTAGCGCTTTCGAATTTGCTCAGAGGCGAGTGGCCCCATGTAAATGCCCTGCTCAAGTCCATAGCCGATGGAGATTTGATCTGCGGCTTTTGCAAGCTTTTCTGTCAAGGCGGCGCTATTTTTGGTGGAGACAAAGACCCGAGCGATTGCAGATGGCCGTTGTCCAGTGGCCCGAAAGGCGCCTGAAAGAATAGACCGTGCAGCCGTATCGAGATCTGCATCGTCAAGTACAATGGCGGAGGATTTGCCACCCATGAACATCACCAGCGGAAATTCGGGCGGAATGTCTGTATTTTGGCGAATATCCTTGGCGACTTTGTGTGAGCCTGCAAATATGGCACCGTCCACTTGGTTGTTGGAAATCAGACGCTGTCCAAAAGCAGAACCTGGGCCTTGAACCATGTTGTAGACCCCCCGAGGTAATCTGCAGCGGTCCCACAGTTCTGCTACTGCTTGTCCTATGCCAGGTGCATATTTCGATGGATTGTGAATGAGGGTGTTCCCTGAAAGCAGTGCAGCGACAGAGAAAAATGCAGAACTTTGGAATGGCAAATGAAGGGGGGTGATTAAAGCTAAAACACCAATGGGCAGGTGTTGGATTTCACTGCTGCCATTCGGGGTTTGTTGTGTGGCAAATCGAATGGGTGCGGCATTGATGAGAGCATCAATTTGGTGCATGGTTTCGACCACTTCTTGCCGTGCTTCCCACACAGGTATGCCGATCTCTCTTGTAAGCGTAGAAATGATGATCTTTTGCCGGCGTTCGAGTTGTCCTCGAAAATCACGGACATGTTCTATGCGTTCCGAGATGGGCTTGTTCTGCCATGGGGTTTGCGCATCTTTGGCATATGCGATGGCTTTTTTGACATTGACAAACGAAAATGGAAATCGGCCAATTATATCGTCACGGTCGCCGGGATTTGCAGCATTTATATAGCCGTTGGTCACTTCGGGATTGACGAAGGAACCATTGACATAATCCCCTTTTTTTAGCAATGGAAGAATAAAATCACCCACCAATATACTCCTGTTGCATAATTATTATCGCATTGGAGACTGGTCTGTCGATTCCTTTTCAAATCGACGCAAAATACTCACAAAGGCTTTGAAAAGGTTACACATTCTTCTCTGTTTGTGTTGTGTGAAAAGGAGTGCATCATGAATCATGTTTATGACAGTATCTTAGATTGTATTGGAAACACACCGCTGGTACGGCTTCGTCGCGTCACTGAAGGTTTAAAATGCACCGTTTACGCCAAAGTTGAATTCTTTAATCCCGCTGGATCAATTAAGGACCGTGTTGCAAAGCAGATTATCGAAGATTACGAAGCTGAAGGTAAAATTGCCCATGGCGGTACGGTGATAGAAGGCACCAGTGGAAATACTGGCGCCGGCCTTGCACTTATGGCCGCTGACCGCGGCTACAAAGCCACATTTGTTCTGCCCGATAAGCAGTCTGAAGAAAAACGGTCTGCACTGCGTGCATGGGGTGCAAAAGTAGTCATTACACCAACCGATGTTGAGCCGGAAGACCCAAGATCATACTATCAGGTATCAGCTCGTCTGGTTCAGGAAACCGCAAACAGTGTATACGCCAATCAGTACCACAACCCATCTAATCCCAAAGCCCACTATTTGAGCACTGGCCCAGAGATTTACAACCAGCTGGATGGAAAATTGGATGTTTTTATTGCAGGGGTTGGCACTGGTGGAACCATTGCAGGCACCGGGAAGTACTTAAAAGAGCAAAATGATGCCATTCAAGTGGTCGGCGTAGATCCCGTGGGATCATTATTTTACGATTACTTTTACAGCGGGGTCATGACCAAGCCCTACACTTATGTGCTTGAGGGTATCGGGGAGGATTTTATGCCTTCTACGATGAGTTTTGACAATGTGGATGAAATGGTTCGAGTCAATGACAAAGAGTGCTTTGAAATGACCAGACGCTTGGTCCGCGAAGAAGGTATATTTGCAGGCGCTTCATGTGGCGCTGCTGTGGCAGGAGCTCTCAAATACCTTCGAAAAAATGATCGAGAAGGAATGGTAGCCGTTATTATTCTGCCTGATTCAGGGCGCAATTATCTTTCGAAAGTATTTAGCGACAACTGGATGTCTGAGAATGGCTTCTTTGAACCCGAGCGTACATCGGGAACCGTTCAAGATCTCGTTCAGAGTAGGGGCAAAAGAAAACTGATTTCATTAAATGCCGACTCAACTGTCGA
>JAYYJC010000370.1:0-10000 GCA_036146655.1 Myxococcota bacterium
GTCTGCGATTGACTATCTTAAAAAGAATGGTATTTCACAGGCACCGGTGATGGATGGCGAACAGCTTGTGGGCGTTCTTACCGAGAAAAGTTTGCTGCACCGTGCCATTAATGGCGGTCTCAATGTGTCGATACGAGAGTTGTGTGATTTGGACTTTTGTGTGGTACATGACGACACGGAATTGCCAGTCTTGCTTGAACTGTTCAGTCGTTTTAAAGTGGCCTTGGTCTTCGATGATAAAAAAGGTCCCAAAGGCATTATCACCCGCATTGATCTCATTGACTACATGTCTGCATCGGAGAAAAAATAATGAAACTTGATACCAAAGCCATTCATGCAGGACAGCATCCAGAGCCCACGACAGGCGCAGTGATGACTCCTGTATTTCAAACCTCGACCTATGCCCAACCCCATCCAGGAGAGTGGCCTTGGGAATACAGTAGAACCCATAATCCCACACGAACTGCACTGCAGGATTGCGTTGCATCCCTTGAAAATGGCAAGCACGGCATCGCATTTTCGTCTGGTCTGGCAGCCATTGATGCAGTCATTCGACTCCTTTCTCCCGGTGACACAGTGGTGTGTGGAGACGATGTTTATGGGGGGACCTACCGCCTGTTTACCCGTGAATGGCAACGGTATGGCCTGAAGTTTCATTTTGTGGATACGACTCAGCCTGATTTACAGATCCCCAACGAGACCAAATTGGTTTGGATTGAAACGCCAACCAATCCACTCCTTAAAACCTCTGACATTACAGCGATTGCCGAAAAGGCACACGCTGTAGGCGCCATTTTGGTGGTAGACAACACCTTTGCAACACCTGTGTTTCAACAGCCCTTGGTCATGGGTGCCGATATTGTTGTCCATTCTCTGACAAAATATCTCAATGGCCATTCGGATGTCATTGGGGGGATTGTGGTGACCAGTAGCGACGAGATTCACGAACAACTTTGTTTTTTACAAAACTCTGTGGGGGCTGTCCCTGGGCCATGGGATTGTTTCCTTGTTCTTCGGGGACTCAAAACCCTTCATGTCCGAATGGCACGGCATCAAGACAATGCGCAAGCATTGGTTGAATGGCTCAAGTCTCGAAACGATGTGGGACAGGTCCGGTATCCTGGTTTCAGTGGCATGATTTCGTTCGACTTGAAAGGGGACATCGATGCGGCCGTTCGGTTTGTCAAAGCGACGAAAGTCTTTACCCTTGCCGAAAGTCTAGGTGGGGTCGAAAGTCTCATTGAACTTCCAGCCATCATGACCCATGCTTCTGTTCCGCCAGAAGTGCGCCAAGAGCTCGGAATAGCTGATGGACTCATTCGACTGAGTGTGGGCATCGAGCACATTGACGACCTCAAAGCGGATCTCAATATCGCCTTTGAGGCTGCTGCAAACGGTTAGTCGCACGGATTATGTCCATTGCTTATCTTTCGGCAGCTCCGGGGATTCCCCTTCAGGGACCATCCGGTGCGAGTGCACACATCCGTGATTTTGTATCCGCACTTCGCCGCCTAGACTCCGTGGATTTATTTGTTCCCCAAACCGTTGATCGGCGTGGGCATTTTGGTCCATCGGTCGATGCGGTTGAAACAGGCATTGTCGGCTGGCCGAGCTGGCTCAAACATTGGCGCGAGTATAGAGAAGTTCTGATTGCAAAACGTCTGGCGCGGCAGGCACTCAAGACAGATGCTGATTGGGGGTTAGTGATTGAGCGTCATTCGTTGTTTTCAAATGCAGGACGCCGAATTGCAGATCATCACCGCTCTCCTTTGGTGCTTGAGGTCAATGCGCCGTTGGTGGCTGAACGGCACCGTTACGAAACCATTTACCGGCGCCGTTATGCGCAACAGTGGGAGCGTGAAGTCCTTTGCGCCGCAGATCATGTGGTGGCAGTAAGTGCATGGCTAAAAGATTGGCTAGAGCAAGAAGTGGGCTGTGCTCAAGTCACGCACATTCCCAATGCGGTGACGCCGATTGAGGGCAGGCCGAAGGTGGGGCGTCAGTTGTTGGGATTGAGTGATAATCGTCCCATTGTGGGTTTTGTGGGTTCTATGAAGCCTTGGCATGGTGTCGAATTTTTGGCTGAATTGGCATTGCGTGTGGATGCACATGTTGTGGCTGTAGGTCATGGAGTCATTCCAAGTGGGCTTGTTCCTTTTTGTACCTACGATCCCCAAGCCCTTGCCGATGTCATTTCGGCATTCTCAGTAGGTGTTGCACCTTACCGTTCTGATGCGCCACCTTGGTTCTCTCCCTTAAAAATCATGCAGTACCGAGCTCAAGGCATTCCCATCGTTGCACCAGACATTGGCGATTGTCATTTGCTAATGGAAGGGTGTGGTCAAACGGTTATTGCGGACAATCACAGTCAATGGATCGATGCCATTTACGAGGAGTTTGGGAAAAAATATCCAAAGACACGGCGCAGTTGGGTTGGGATTGCACAAGACCTTTGTGCGCTTGTCGGCCATCGACCTGAAAATGCGTTAAACTGAAGTTGCTTTCGAGAAGACACTATGAATGAACAGTCATCCGGTCTACAAGCTCAAAATATACAAGCCGGCGCAGGTATGCTGCGACGATTCGGGCCCTTATACTGGCTAAGTGGCATGGCATTTTGGTTTCGTCGCCTTCGAATGGACAATGCATCGGTTGAAAACATTCGAAAGGCCCACAGCAACGGTCCAGTCGTGTATGTCATGTACACCAAAAGTCGATTGGATTGGATTGCTTTTAATCAAGTGTTGAACAGGCGACGGTTGCCTCTGGCTCAGTTTACGGCTGGATTGAGCGCCATTTGGGTTCGTCCTCTGCTGGATTTACTTCGAGAAGGCGGACGCTGGGTAACCCAGTTGTGGTCGAGCGCCATGCCGCCTCAACACACACTCATTCAAAAGGTCCGGATGGGTCAAACCAATCTTGTCTTTTTGGTTCGTCCTCGTGGATTGGGAACCGAGAGCACAGGCATGCTCAGCGCATTGGCGGATTGGCAAGCACAATCTGATCGAGCCATCCAACTCGTACCCATTGCAGTGGTTTGGAACAGAGCGCCACAGGCCAAACGAAGCGAAACCACACGGTTTTTACTGGGTGCTGAAGATGAGCCCGGCCCAATTCAAAAGTTTCTTGATGTGATGAACCGTGCGCACGAGCCAATTGTTCAAGCCGGGGCCGCAGTTGACCTTCAAGAAGCCTTGAACCACTTTGGAAAGGTGTCTTCTGAGCGGCGTATCCGTGCCATTCAATTGCTTTTGCGTCGCTATTTGTATCGAGAATTGCATGTGGTCCGTGGGCCATATGCTCGATCATACAACAGTGTCCAGCGTCAGGTACTTGAAAGTGCTGATGTCCAAAAGTTTATAAAAACAGAAGCCATTCAACATGGTGTGTCTGAAGCATCGTTGCGCAAAGCGGCTGAAAAATCCTTTGGTCATTTTGCGGCCCGATTCTCCTACCGCATGGTGAGCATTGCAGCATGGGGATGCCGTGTGCTTTGGGATCGCATTTATTCTGGCATCGACATTAGAGAAGAAGATTTAGAAAGGCTTCGAACCGCCCTACGCAACGGTACGCCGATTCTTTTACCTTGTCACCGTTCTCATCTGGATTATTTGCTGCTCTCCTCACTCTGTTTTGAAGAAGGCTTGGTGTTGCCGCATGTGGTGGCTGGTGAAAACCTGGCATTTTTCCCTGTAGCGCCATTTCTTAGACGGTGTGGTGCCTTCTTTATCAAACGCTCATTTAAAGGACAACGCCTCTTTCCAGTTCTTTTTGGGCGATATCTTCGTTTGCTCATTCGAGATGAGTATCCCATTGAACTATTTATCGAAGGCGGCCGTTCTAGGACTGGAAAGCTGTTGACTCCTCGCCTTGGTGTTTTAGAAATGATCGTTGACTCTGCGGTGGATATCCGGCCTGATCGCTGTGTGAGTTTGCTCCCCATCGCCATCTCTTATGAGCAAATTGCGGAAGAAAAGGCATATGCCCGAGAGTTGTCCGGTGCATCCAAAGAAAAAGAGGACATGCGGGGACTTCTCAAAGCAAGCCGAATTTTTAAAAAGCGCTTTGGGAAGGTCTACATTCGTGTTGGTGAGCCCATTGATTTAAGCGCTCAGTTGCGTCAGCAGAAACCTGCATGGGTTGATCTCAGTCCTCCAGAGCGCACAGAAGTGTTGGGGGAACTGGCCAACCACGTCATGTTTGGAATTGCTCAGAACATGCTTATCCTGCCCACTGCAATTACTGCTATGGCGCTTTTGACAGATGCCAGTAAAGGGGTTCGCATCAAGCAGATTCAAGACAGAGCGGTGCGTTTCAATGCGCTCATGATGTCTCGAGGTGCACAATGTGCCAATTCGATGGGACATGGGGGATGGGTCGTGATGGAAGCGCTCTCCCGATTTTTGTCTGAAAAGTGGATCTCCAAAATGGTGGACTCTCAAGGAGACATCATCCAGATTTTCCCAGAAGCGCGAATCACCATTTCCTACTATAAAAACAGTGTTCTGCATTTTGTTGCGCCAGTGAGCCTGGCAGCTTCTGCGATTCAAGCGGCTCCGTCAGACCCCATGGCCCAAAGTCAATTCTTTGATTTTTTGGTCTTTCTCTTTCGGTATGAATTCTTGATGCCACCTGAGCAGAGCACCGAGGAGGTCTTTCAAGATGCCCTTGAGCATTTGGTGGAGTATGGAGCCCTCAGCAACAAAGACGGCCATTTTGAGGTGTCTGACCCCGAAAGGCTCAAGGAACTGGCCTGTTTGACCCACTGCTTCATCGATTCATATTTGCTTGTTCTCCGTGGATGTCTTGAGTTTCAGTATCGTAGCATCACCCTCAAAGAGCTTCCGCATCAGCTTCAGCAATTTGGACAAGCCCGATTGGCCATTGACGAGGTGCGCTATCCTGAGGCCCTGTCTTTTGTGAACATTGGCAATGCTGTTCGTGCTTTTCGAGAGGAAAAGGTGTTGGTCTTCCGCCAAGATGGTGGTCTTAAGCTGGATGAGTTTGCTGTTGAGCAGTACATCTCAGATTTGACCACCTTGATGCCATGAAAGAACCCCTCACTTCAACGGGAGTTTCCTTCACGAATACGGCGCATTGTCAGCATCTTTCTCAGCACTTTATTCGGCATCAAGTTAGACTAGAAGCCGTTTTTTGGTTTTAAGCAGAACCAAGTCTTGTCCAATCATGACCATGTTGGCAGTATGGTTGCCGTGCATGGCACATGCTCGCCTGCGACCGTTGCAGCAGGCATACCGTTTGGATTGGGTGACTTATTCTACTGAGGCAGATGGGGTACTTCTCAGCAGCATGGCAGAACTCAGTGAAAGGATGTCTCGACCATCCAGCTTGAGTTTGGCCAACTCAGCCTTTACTGCGCTCATGTCACCTGTACTGGCGTAAAAATCTGCCAAAGTCATGGCCAAATAAGCATGACCAAAGTTTTGACTTTTGAGTCGCCCATTGATAATGTCCTTGGCTTGTTCCGTTCGACCCGTCAGGATGAGGTACCGTGCGTACAGGGCCAAGCCACCGTAGGTGTCTTCAGTCAGGGGCTGATCATTGGAGATCATTTGGAGGAGTTCGGACTGAAAGGCTGCATCTGCATTGGCCACTGCATCATCATAGGCTGAACCGGCATTGGCGATTCGGAGTTCTCTCACATAGAGGTAATGGTATTCCAAGTCAGAGGGATCTGATTTTAGTCTTCTTTGGATGTAAGAGATGGCTTTGTCAGACCCTTTGAATTGTCGGTAGTTGTCCATTTCCAACCCTTGATACAAAAAGTCTCCGGTTTGTGTGGCCGACATAAGTTTTTGAAACTGTTCTTCATCTCCAATGTCTGCATACCAAAGAGCCAAGCCAGCCTCAGCGATTGAAGAATATCCTTTTCCAAGTTTGAGCGCTTGTCTGAGGGTTTCCTGTGCAAGTGGCAGGTTGTTTTCGAGCATGGCACTGTATGCAGTGGCCATGGCGAGCTTTTCGTCAAGATCAATTCTTTCTCTGTACAAAGGAAGGACCTTTTCAAGCTCGTCAGAGGCAATGTATGCCCAAGCCAACTGAGCATCAGCCTCGTGGCAGCTGCCCGGCTGGATATAGTGCCAAACAGGCTCTGCGTCGGCCGATAGACTTTTTTGGGTTTCTTTGGCTTCCGCTTGTGCCTCTGGTTTCATCTTGTCTTGTCGGCTTTCAATGTCTTGCCGGCTGATCAGATCAATAGACCACCAACGGTGATAAAGGGTCGATGCTTTTTCAGCATGGTCTTTGGCTTCAGAGACTTTGTTGAGTTTGAGGGCAATGTCTGAAGCATCAAGCCAAGCAGTACAGTCTCCTGGCTTTAATTCTGTTCGCTTGATGGCGGAACCGTATGCTGCAGAGAGTTGTCCCATCTGAACTTGAAAGGACATGAGTTCAGCATAATCTTTTGCGGTTGGTTCAGAGGTTTCTTCACCCTCTTCAGAGTCAGCGTTTATTTTTTCATCAATATTGGCTTGAACTTGTGCCAACTGTACAGGAACAAAGTTTGCACGCTTTTGTTCTGTTTGAATGGGTCGAAGGGCAAGCTGCTGATTTCCCACATCGACTGCAATGTCGTAGTTGTTAAGAAGATCCAAGCCCATCACGCCGTCATAAGGAACGAGATTTAGTTCGAGGCCCAAATCTGTCGTCAACGCAGATTCTGTCACATTTCCAAATGCATAACTGCTGTATTTCGCATCAGAATCATTGAAGTGAAAGGTCTCGGTTCCATCTTCGATTTGTGCAAGCGATCTGTATTGAGCCGTTTCCAACAGTATCTTTTGCTCTTCGCCATCAACCGTGGCATCGATCAGCAATGTTCCACTTTGAATCAAGACATCTTCTTTTAAAAATTTGTATCGTCCGCCGGAAAAGTTTTGATAACCCACAGCATTGCCATACTCAGAAATGAGTGCTGAACCATCAGCGGTTCCTTCAATTTTTATTGTGCCCTGTGATGGGAGGACCTGGTATGCACTTTCAAGCTGGTTGAAGCCAATTAAGATGTGAACATTGTCGTCAAAACTCTGGATATAATCGGTCCCTTTCTCGTAGTCCCTGATGAGTGCGGTGACATTCTGTAGGGTCATGTTGCCAATGACCAATTCATCAAATGTGGCGTAGTCTATTTGGCCGCCTAGCTTGTATTCCTTCCATATGGGGATGAGGGTTTTGTTGGTGGTCTTGATTTTTGCGCCCATGTAGTTGGCAAATTCACTCGAGACAACGATGTAAGGAAAGGAAGAGGTAAAGACGGTCAACCATTCTCTGGTTTTCTCTTCAGCGTTCGTAAAAGGGAGTGCCGTTAGGGAACCTGGACGGCCTGAAAAATTACTGTACAGAGGAAGCTCTGTGGACCCGTTGTGGATGACCTCATCAACCGTTCCCATATACTTCTCGTAGCGCCACGGTTTGGCCCGCTTATAAGGCTCTTCAGCAAGCGCAACTGTGTTCATCTGTGCTAGAAATATGGCGGCAAATTGAAGCATGATCTGATCTCCGTTTCATGAGCCATATCTTCTAACCGTTTTCCTTGCAAATTGCCCCAAATAAAGATAACCGTTGCTCGACTTTTACTTATGGAGTTTATAGATGCCAATTATCACTGATGTAAAAGGACGAATGATCCTTGACTCTCGTGGAAACCCTGCTGTTGAAGTGGTGGTTTCAACCGACAACCCACACATCCACGGATGGGCAGCTGTGCCTTCTGGTGCTTCTACCGGTGAACACGAGGCTGTTGAACTTCGTGACGGAGGAGCACGGTGGCACGGAAAAGGGGTTTCGAAAGCCATTCACAACATCAATACCCAGCTGGCACCCATCCTTGTTGGAACCTCGGTTTTTGAACAACGGTACATCGACTTGTCCATGTTGGCGTTGGATGGAACCCCCAACAAAGGCCGTTTGGGTGCTAATGCTTTACTCGGCTGTTCTCTTGCGGTGGCCCGTGCAGCTGCTGCGGCTCTGCATCAGCCTCTCTACCGCTACATCGGTGGTGTCAACGCTGCCCGCCTTCCTGTGCCTTACATGAATGTGCTTAATGGTGGTGCTCATGCAGACAACAACGTGGACATTCAAGAGTTCATGATTGCACCTGTTGGGGCCAGCAGCTTTTCAGAAGCCATGCTTTGGGGAACAGAGATTTATCACCACCTCAAGAAGATCCTTCAATCCAAAGGCCTCGCCACCGGTGTGGGTGACGAGGGCGGATTTGCCCCCAACCTTGGCTCTAACGAAGAAGCGCTTGCGCTTGTGGCTTCTGCGGTCGAGAAGGCCGGCTACACTTTGGGTGAGCAAGTGGGTCTCGCCCTAGATGTGGCTGCAACCGAGTTCTACACAGACGGTGCGTATCACATCGATGGCAAGCAGCTCAGCAGCACTGAACTGGTGGACTATTATGCTGGCCTATGCAGCAAGTATCCGCTCATCAGCATTGAAGATGGCTTGGATGAAAACGACTGGGATGGTTGGGCTGCACTCACCACGAAGCTCGGTGGGTCTGTTCAGCTGGTGGGAGATGATCTCTTTGTGACCAATCCCGAGCGGCTTCAGCGAGGCATCGATACGGGTGTGGCCAACGCCATTCTCATCAAGGTCAACCAGATCGGAACCCTGACCGAAACATTGGATGCCATTGAACTGGCTCACAAGAGTAAGTACCGGTGTATGATTTCACACCGTTCTGGCGAAACCGAAGATGCCTTTATTTCTGATTTGGCGGTGGCTACCAATGCCGGCCAAATCAAAACCGGCGCACCTTGTCGAGGTGAGCGTACTGCAAAGTACAACCAACTTCTTCGCATTGAAAGTGATTTTTTACAGCCAGAAGGCAAGGGTGCTCGGTCAAACGCACTGTATTAAACACAACCTCCATATCAATGGCTGCGTTCAATCGTTTTGCCCACTGATGAATTGCGCCCATGCCATGTAGCATGGGCGTTTTTGTTTGGTTCAATCCGTGAATGAAGAGGGTATCAATGGCACCTTGTGCGACTTCATTGGCTCATTTCATCGTGCTCGTACCGTTCGAATTGGGTTTGTGTTCATTATGAGTATTGGGATTGATCGCAGCTGTGTAAAAACCATTTGGTCTGACTTTCTCTTATCGTATACTAATCCTGCTTTACATTTGTATGGGTTCGTTGTGTTTGAGGGAAAGGCTAATGGAAAACGAAAAGCTCAAGTCTGTTCTTGATTCTCTCTCTGTTTCGTCAGAGTTAAAAGCCCAAATCTTGAGCGGCATGCAGGGCGATGGTGAGGCTGGGACTCTGAACGAGACTGAACAGACCATCAATCTGGTTCATCTACGATCCCCAACAGCTCCAGAAGCCCTTTCTCTGTCAGCAGAGCCCAGCTCACCTGCCAAACGCTATACCGATTTGGGAATACTCGGCGCTGGAGGAATGGGAGAAGTGCGTTTGGTCCATGATGCCGAGTTGAGTCGCCAAGTGGCCATGAAGGTATTGAGAAGCGAACTCAAGAACAACCCCAATGAATGTGCTCGTTTTGTGGAAGAGGCACAGATTTGTGCACAACTTCAACACCCCAACATTGTGCCCATTCATGATGTGGGGGTGTTGCCTGATGGTTGCCCTTACTTTACGATGAAAGTGGTCAAGGGTCGAAGTTTGAGTGAGGTCATTCGACATGTACACCATTTTGCCAACCCGTTTCGATTTGAACCCACAGATGATGGGTGGACCTTTCGTCGGCTCATCGATGTTTTTCATCAGGTTTGTCAAGCAGTGGCTTTTGCCCACTCAAAAGGGGTGCTTCACCGCGATTTAAAACCGCAAAATATTATGTTGGGTGAGTTCGGTGAGGTCATGATACTCGATTGGGGAATTGCTAAGATTCTTAAAAATCGACATTTTCACCCCCAATCGTCACAAGGGGAAGCCATCTCAAGTAACCGTTCAGCACTTGGGCTTTACGAGACCACCAAAGGGAGTGTGACGGGGACTCCAGCCTACATGTC
>JAYYJC010000371.1:0-10000 GCA_036146655.1 Myxococcota bacterium
TCCTGAGCAGGCGATGGGGCTGAGCGATGCAATCAGCGAACGCAGTGATGTCTATGCCTTGGGTGCACTGCTCTATGAGATTCTCATTGGTCGGCCGCCTTACCGTGGAAAAGATGGGCGAGACATCTTGAACCAAGTGCTGTCTGGTCCCCCCAAACCCCTCCGGCAAACGGAGGACATTCCAGTGCTTCGCCCCAATCATCCACCGTTGCCAGACGATTTGATTTCAGCCTGTGAGACGGCCATGAATCGGTCTTTGGCTGACCGATTTGCATCTGCGGCCGCATTTGAGCAGGTGATATCAGACTGGTTGGAAGGGGCCCGTCAAAAAGAAAAAGCCTTAAATATTGTGGCTGAAGCTGAAGAACTTGGTCAAAATTTATTGAGACTTGAACACGACATAAACACTTTGCAGGCCGAAGCAGAGGCTGCATTGAAAAACATCCCCAACTGGGCGGATGAGCGTGTAAAAGGGCGTTGGTGGGACAAAGAGCAGGCGGCACATGAGAAGCAAGAAGAATGGCGCTGGTTGTTCAGTACCCAAGAACAAATTCTGCACACCGCATTGCGCTACCGGCCTGAACTTGAAGTGGCGCACCTAAAGCTCATTGATCGGTATCGGGCTGCCCATGCTCAGGCTGAAGATAACCGAGATCCAGCGCTCACCGCCAGCCAAGCCGTGCGTTTGCGTCATCACGCCATGGCGCTTCCTGAAGATCACCCTGTTCGAAGCCGCCAGCTTCACTATCTCAAAGGAACTGGCGCATTGACCCTACACCTTCCTCATCATGATGTGGGAGTCTATCTCGAACAATATGTGGCGCATCACCGTCGGCTGGTGACAGACCCCATTGGATTTCTCGGTCATGGGACGCTTCATCAGGTGCCGCTTGAAATGGGTTCTTACCGACTAAGGCTGATAAAAAAAGGCCATCAAGATGTCATCTACCCCATCTGCATTGGTCGAGAAGAGCATTGGACCGGACTAAACGCGCAAGACGAGCCTGCGGTGATTGAATTGCCCCCCACTGGGGTCCTTTCTGAGTCAGAGTGCTATGTAGCCGCTGGTCGATTTTGGGCTGGGGGTGATGAGCGGGCCCCTTCCGGATTGAGTCGCCGTTTGGTTTGGCAAGATGCTTTTGTGATGGCCACACATCCTGTGACCAACGCCCAATATTTGGTCTTTCTCAATGCGCTGCTTGAGGATGGCCGTGAAGGGGAGGCCTTACAATGGGTGCCGCGCGAGCGATCGGGCCAGCACGGTCAACAAGGTGCCTCGATTTATGGTCGGGATCCAAACGGCCATTTTGTGTTGGTGCCCGACACCGATGGAGTCATGTGGAATCCAGACTGGCCGGTCTGCAGTGTGGATTGGCACTGTGCCAATGCCTATGCGGCGTGGTATTCGGAGCACACCGGCAAAAGTTGGCGCCTTCCCACTGAGTTGGAATGGGAAAAGGCAGCCAGAGGGGTAGACGGGCGCTGGTATCCATGGGGGGATGGCTTTGACCCCAGCTATGCCTGTGTACTGGAATCCCATCAGGATGGTCGAGAGCCGGCGCTCATTTCTGACTATCCCATCGACGAGTCGGTGTATGGGGTTCGGGGGATGGCGGGTAATATGCGGGACTGGACAGCCTCTTATTATCGCAAAGACTGGACGGCTCCCCTTGAGAAAACCCACTATGTTGGACGAGGTGGCAATTGGCATGCCTCAAAAAAAGCAGCTCTCGCAGCCCATCGGCATTTCTACAACCCCACCTATCGCAGTGGACTGATTGGTTTTCGCTTGTGTCGGGATTATTGAACTGTTGTGCTCGATTTTGGTGATTTTGTCTAGCACCGATTTCAATTGAGATTGTCGAGCATTTGTACCTCAGGTATGGAATCAAACCCTATCCGCTGCCCTAGTCATCATAGGCTTCCACCAGCACAAACTTGTCGTCAAAGACAAAGCCCTCGTCCATCCACGCAAGCATAATCTCCTTGTCCACGAGGGTGCCAGGGGGTCGAGCAAAGCCCTCGACGGTCAGCTCTTCCATTCCGTAAAGTGAATCAGGGATTTTGGTGGATCGTACCATGACCATGATGTATTTGCTGTTGGGGTCTTCGAGAGGCACCACCGGAAACAGCATGTAGGTGGGCCCGTTGGGAATGGTTTGTTTGACTCGCACGTCATAGCGCGCCATTCCGGTGATTCGCACCCCTCGGTAGTCGTCATAGTTGATGTCCTCGATGGCGACATCGACGATGGTGGGTCGAAAACCAGGGAATGCCCCTCTGTCCCACACATAAATTCCCAAAAAAACACCGAGGATGATGAGCGTCGGTGAAATGAGCAGCAGATTCTTTTTGAGTGATGACCCTTGGGTTTGCATGAATTTCCCCGTCTTGGGTGTTGAAGTGCGAAATCGGGTGTGCTATCCTTGGTTAGGATGACGGACCCCATTTGGAGAGACCATGTTAACACTATGCATTGGAATTTGGCTCACAGGCTGTGCTTGGTTTGGTGAGAAAGACGATTCTTTTACAGCCCTTGGTGAGGCCAATGTCGATTTGTCCCAATACCAGCAGGGTGGAACCAACAGCGGAAGTGCTGGAGATGACACTGGAAACTTTGAAGACACTGGCCTTGATTCAGATGCCCCAGTCATCGTCGATGTGACCACCTTCTTTAATAACTATCAGGGCATTGGCGATGTCATTGAGGTCCACATCATGTACGAAGATGCACAAGATGATCTCCTCAACGGGGTGGCCATTGTCAGTTACAGTGGTGGGGGTGGTGAAATTCCCATTGATAACGAAAGTGCCATGCTTGAAGAAGGGGAAATCACCATCTTGTTTGATGGTGTTGATACCGCTGCTGATTATACTTTTACAGTGGCTTTACGAGACGCCTCAGGCAATGAGTCTGATACAGTGGAATCTGAGCTGTCTGGGATGCAAGAAGAAGGAGAGGAATAAACCGTCAAATCCGTCGGCAGCGAGCGGTCATTTTCGACGGGTTTTGGTCCTTAAATAGACGGTTTTCCATCCAACAGCAGGCATTTTTTTTGCATGAACTCCGCATGAACAATTGCGAGGAGTGTCATGCCCTTATTGTTTATGCGCTGTGGGCTCTGCCTTGTTTTCGGGCTTTGGAGCATGGGTTGGTGGACTCCCCTGTCTTGGACGGTTTGGGGCGGTGCATACGCGGCATGTGTGGTACTGTTGGTTGGCCATCGGTATGCGGTATCGGAGTTCGCACTCTATTTGGCCATGTTTTGCATTGGGTGCGTGATGAGTCTTCAACAGATTCCCGCTCAGTGCAGTCCCACCGCCATTCGGGGGCGTGTCGAAAGTGCATTGGGCCGACATGCCCTGGTCAGCAGCGCCTGTGGTCGCTGGGAACTGCAATTTTCAGAAATGGCCCCCCCTCGTGGAACCCTGTTGACCGCACGAGCCATTCCTGCACGGCCCAAGCCGCAGTTGCCAGGTGAACCTTCAGAACAACGGCGCATTCGCCGTATTCGGGCCACGCCAGTCCGAGTTCTGGCTTGGAGAATTTTGGATGAAGCGTCAACTGTTCGGCCTGAAGTCTTCGACCGCTTTCCGCATGGGGGGATGCTCTGGGCATTTGCAAGCGGGCAGCGCACGGACATTGACCCCACAGTCAAACAGATTCTCAAGGACACCGGTACCAACCATCTGCTGGCCATTTCGGGCATGCACATCGGGCTGGTGTCAGGATTGATTTTTGGCGGTGTCCGCTGGATGCTGTGGCCACTGATATGGCGAGGTTGGTTTTGGACAGGCAAGATTTTACCTCGATTTTTTGGTTGTGCGGTGGCCATCTCCTATGGCGCCTTGGTGGGATGGCCGGCATCTGCTCAGCGTGCCGTTGTGATGGTCTGTTTGGTTTCTGCGGCAAGTCTATTTGGTCGTCGACTGGCGATGGGTCCTGTGCTGACCCTGGTGGCAATTGTGATTTTGGTTCATGAACCCTCAGAGTTGGAGAGTCTTGGTTTTCAATTGTCATTTGGCGCAGTGATTGGAATGGCATTGATTGTGCAACGGATCACCCGTTTGGTGCCGCCAGATACACCTCTCTGGGCCGTCAGAGCGGTTCAATCAATGGCAGCGACTCTTGGGGCGTCGCTTGGTACCTTGCCAATAACGGCGTGGTATTTTCAACATTGGGCACCGATCTCGCCCATCGCAAACTTATTGGCGGCTCCCATTTTGGCATTGGTGGCTGTGCCATCTGCCCTTTTGGGATTTGTTTTACCGGCACCAATTGCCCATTGGGTGCTTTGGATCGGAAATTCGGCCATTGAGTTGGGGGTCTGGATTTTAGGATCAATGCGTTTTTCGGTCTGGCATCCTGCAGTCGGGCCTTGGGGCGCACTGGGACTTGGGTTGGCATTGCTCTTGAGACGCAAAGAGGTCATGATGCTTGGGATGATTGGTTGGATTGTCCTGTGTGGTCCTCGGCAAAGCTCTGCATTTGAGGTGTCATTTTTAAATGTTGGTCAGGGAGACTCAGCGCATTTGGCATGGCCGGATGGTGCACATTGGCTCATTGATGGCGGACCGAGCCGCAATGCCGTTTTGAAGTACATTCGCCGCATGCGCATTAAAAAATTGGATGTGGTGGTGGTTAGTCATGCCCACGCTGATCACATTGGCGGCATTGTGGGTCTTGGTGATTTTCCGATCCGTGAGATTTGGATCCCTCGGTATCCATCAGACATGTCGAGTGCTTTTGGTCAATGGCTGATCCAACAGTCTCAGCTCGGAAGCATTATTAAAACGGCCGATGACATTGTTCATCATTCGGTCCGTGTGCTTCACCCCCTCAGCGGGTGGCATGCTGGTGGCGGAGGTAATTTGAACGAAGAGAGTCTGGTGTTTGAACTTCGCTATGGCCAATGGACTATGCTGTGGACAGGCGATATTGAAACATCTGCTGAGGCCGAGATTCTTAGTCGACTGAAGCCTGTGGATGTTTTGAAGGTCCCACACCATGGAAGTAAAAAATCAACATCGAGCCAATTTATTAATCGAACTCAGCCACAGTTGGCCATCATTTCAGCAGGATCACAAAATCGATTTCAGCATCCCCATGCAAAAAGTCTTTGGCGGCTTCGTCGCAGTGCCGTTTGGCGAACGGATCTGCATCAAAACATACGGTTGCGGTTTGAGTTGGATCAATTGTTTGTATTCAGTATGGACAGTCCTCAGCAAAAGCAGATCTTTGTGACAAATCAGAAGATAGACAGATTGAGAATTGAAAAAGACTAACCCTTACGTTAAGGTTAGTGTATAGATTACAGCACAAGGTGGAATATTGTCCATGCCCGCAATAGAACGAATGCGAATAGGTCAATTGTCAGAACGTACAGGTAAAACAGCTCGTGCACTCCGACTGTATGAACAACTCGGGTTGCTCGTGCCCGCCGAGCGGACTGCGTCTGGTTATCGCCTGTACGATGAGTCTGCGGTGCTGCGGATCGAATGGATCGACCGCCTCGGGGAATGCGGTTTTTCCTTGAACGAAACCCAACAGTTTTTAAAAGACCTCAACGCTCATGAGCATGGACCAGCACAAATGATGCACCTGCGGCGGTTTTACGAAATCCGTCACCGCGAGACTAAAGCGCAAATTGAGCGATTGCAGCGCTTGTCACATGAGTTAGAAGCCTCACTAGAGTATCTCTCTACCTGTCAAACCTGTGCGCCGAGCACACATAAAAGCCAGTGTTCAGGGTGCTCACAGCATGAAGACAATCATGCCCCCAAGCTTGTCGCCGCCATTCATGCGGGCCAGCATTAATCTAATTAAAGGATGAACATGTCATGAGTGTACAGCTTCCCATTTATCTCGACAATCACGCCACTACTCCCTGTGACCCCGAAGTCGCACAAGCCATGCTTCCTTTCCTGACTGAGGTGTATGGAAACGCAGCCAGCCGTTCTCACTCTTTTGGTTGGAGTGCCAGAGAAGCGGTTGAAACGGCGCGGGAACAGGTGGCCAATCTAATCGGTGGTACAGCCAAAGAGCTGGTGTGGACCAGTGGTGCGACTGAGTCCAATAACCTTGCCATCAAGGGCGTGGCCAAATATTGGGAACGCAACAAGGGTGGTCCAGGCCACATTATCACTCCGTTGACCGAACACAAAGCGGTTCTTGATTCATGTCATGCACTTGAGCGAGACGGCTGGGAAGTGACCTGGCTTGAAGTAGACGAGGGCGGTCGAATCTCCATTGATGACCTTAAATCGCAAATCCGCGACAACACTGCGCTGGTCAGTGTCATGTTTGCCAACAACGAAATCGGAGTCATTCAGCCCATCGCCGAGATTGGCGCCGCGTGCAAAGAAGCTGGTGTTCTCTTTCACTGTGATGCCGTTCAAGCCCTCGGCCGTGTGTCCATTGATGTGCGAGCCATGAACATTGATCTCATGAGCATTTCCGGTCATAAGATGTACGGCCCAAAAGGCATTGGCGCACTCTATGTTCGCCGTGGCCGCCCACGGATCCGTGTTGAGGCGTTAATCGATGGTGGAGGTCATGAGCGTGGCATGCGCTCTGGAACCCTGCCCGTGCATCAAATCGTTGGCCTCGGTAAGGCCGCTGAGTTGGCCAAGGCAGATCTCGATAATGGTGGCATTGACCGCGTCCGTGCCCTGCGTGATCGCCTTTGGGAGGGCCTTCAAGCTGAGTTAGATGAGCTCTATCTCAATGGTTCGTGGGAACACCGATTACCAAACAACCTTAATGTGAGCTTTGCCTATGTCGAGGGCGAATCAATGATGATGGCGATCAAAGACATTGCCTGTTCTTCTGGCTCGGCATGTACCAGCGCCTCACTCGAGCCCAGCTATGTGCTGCGAGCGCTTGGCGTTGACGTTGAGCTTGCTCACACTTCCATCCGATTTGGAGTTGGTCGTTTCAATACCGAAGAAGAGATTGATTTTGCGCTTCAACTCATTGTGGATAAGGTTAAGGGTTTGCGCGAAATGTCCCCGCTTTATGAAATGGTCAAAGAGGGTATCGATCTCAAATCCATTCAGTGGGCTGCCCACTAAATCCATTTACAGTTTACATAACGGAGGCCAATCATGGCATACAGTAACAAACTTATCAATCACTTCGAAAACCCACAAAATGTGGGCTCATTGGATAAAACAGACGACAACGTCGGAACTGGTCTTGTGGGTGCACCTGCCTGTGGCGATGTCATGAAGTTGCAGTTGCGTATTAATCCTGAAACCGGTGTCATTGAAGACGCCAAGTTCAAAACATTTGGGTGTGGTTCAGCAATTGCATCAAGTTCTCTGGTCACCACGATGGTAAAAGGGCGAACCATTGATGAAGCCGAAAACATCCGCAATGTCGAAATTGCCCGTGAACTGGAGCTTCCCCCCGTTAAGATTCACTGTTCCATCCTTGCGGAAGATGCCATCAAAGCCGCCATCGCTGACTTTCGTGCCAAGAAAGCCACGGATGACGCCCAACCAGACGCTTAACCAAAGACATTTTGGCTGTTAGCAACTGATTTTTTGCATGGTCTGCGTTATAGTTTTCGATACTAAATGAGATTGTAGAGGTAATTCATGGCTGTCACCATCACAGAAACCGCTCTAAATAGACTAGAATCCCTCAAAAGGCGCCGTCAAACCCCTGAAGCAGTATTGCGCATTGGTGTTCGAGGTGGCGGGTGCTCTGGCTTAAGCTATTACATGGATTTGGTTGACAATGCTGAAGTTAAAGACAAAATCTTTACCTTTCGAGATGGTCATCAGGTCGCAGTGGATCGCAAAAGTTACTTATTTCTCAATGGCACTGAGATCGATTTTCAAACCAGTATGGTCAAAACAGGTTTTGTCTTTAATAATCCGCTTGCTCAGTCCTCATGTTCTTGCGGTGAGTCTTTTACGCTTTAGATCAACACACATTTCAACCCAGCAACAATCCACTTAACCGTTGTCCTAGCCAGTCTCACAATGGCCCCATATTACTAAGCCGTGGCGCCATCATGGAGTGTTTTAATGAACTGCTGGAATTGTAAAGAAGCTTGTGAGCACGCCATCTGTGTGAGCTGTGGTTCCGTGCAACCGCCACCGCCTCAGCCCAATCCATTTCATGTGCTTCGGTTGAGACACAGTTATTTTTTGGAACCACAAGAAATTGAAAAAGCCTATCGAACGGTCTCGAGAAAGTTACACCCCGATCGTTTTGTGCGTGCCAATGCGGTCACCCGTCGAATGGTTCTTCAGTGGATGGCTGCTGTCAACACTTCCCGCAAGGTATTGCTCAACGACTCACAGCGGGCAAGATGGATGGCCACAGGGCAGGCAGAACCCGCAGAAGAAAAAATGTCTCATGATTCTGAATTTTTGGAAATGGTTTTTGAACTTCAGTCACAGAGCATGGATGAACCAGAAGCGTCTAAGGCTGGGGCGCAGCAGTTGATGTCTGCTCTTAAACAACAAATTGAAACCTGCTTCCGCGATTATGAAGCAGGGATTGGACACCTTAATGCTGTTCCTGAACTGCTTGACCAAATGCAGTATTTACACAAAATGAGAATATTAACGGAGTAATTCATGGCCAATATCGGAATTGATCTGGGCACCACCAATTCACTGGTTGCCGCTGTCCTCAGTGGCAAAGCAAGAGTCTTACTCGATGAACATGAGCGAAGCATACTTCCCAGTGCTGTGGTCTTGCAAGACGACGGCACGGCCGTGGCCCTTGGTGAGGATGCACTTCAGCGTCGTCTTGAATCCAACGAACAACTCTTTACCAGCACCAAAAGGTTCATTGGTCAAGCCCCACAACAGGTGGCCGATGAGGCTCAGCGCTTGGGATATTCGTTGGCTGATGATGATGGCGTGGTCCGATTTCAGCTGAGTCCTGACAAACGGATTACGCCTGTTGAAATCGCCGCATTGCTTTTGAAACAACTCAATACCACCGCCGAAGAATGTCTTTTTGGCTCACCAACCGGTGCCGTGATTACTGTGCCTGCCTATTTTGACGACGCCCAACGGCAAGCCACAAAAGATGCCGCCAAGATAGCGGGTCTTGAGGTTCTTCGTCTAATCAATGAGCCCACTGCAGCTGCGCTTGCCTATGGGCTTCAAACTGGAGCGACTGGGCGCAAGGTGGTTGTGTATGATTTGGGTGGTGGGACTTTTGATGTCTCGATTTTGGAACTTGACGATGGTGTTTTTCAGGTCAAGAGTACTGCTGGAGACACCCAACTGGGTGGAGATGACTTTGATCATGCCCTTAGCCGCATCCTTTTGCAGCAGTTTGGGCTTACCACAGTTGACTCTCAGATTTATCGACAGGTTTTAAATGCTGCTAAATCTGCCAAGCATCAACTCACCGACAATGAATCCGCAGACATTTCACTGAATATCCAAGGACAAGAAGTCGACATTAACATTGACCGTGCAACAGCTCATGCAATTTGGAGCCCCATTCTACAGCGTACTCAAGCGGCTTGTGAGCAGGCACTGAAAGATGCAGGAATGACTCATTCTGATATTGATGATGTGGTCTTGGTTGGGGGGTCTACCCGTATGCCATTGGTCCGTGACTTTGCAAAAACTTTTTTTCAAAAGGAACCGCATGTGGACCTCAACCCAGATGAAGTTGTGGCCATTGGTGCCGCCATTCAAGCCGATGTTCTGACCGGTAATTCTGAACTTGCCGAAGACATTTTATTGCTCGATGTGCTTCCGCTCTCTCTAGGTATTGAAATCATGGGTGGAATTGTAGAGCGCATCATTCCTCGTTGTACCCCCATTCCAGCAAGTGCTTCACAGCGGTTTACCACACATGTGGATGCTCAGCAGAGCATGAAGCTTCATGTGCTTCAAGGAGAGCGTGAATTGGTGAATGACAACCGTTCCCTCGCTCAGTTTTCACTGGATGGACTGCCCAATTTACCCGCTGGTGTGCCTCGAATAAATGTGGTGTTTACCGTTGATGCCAACGGCT
>JAYYJC010000372.1:0-10000 GCA_036146655.1 Myxococcota bacterium
TGCTTCAAGTTGAAGCCACTGAAGAATTTACGGGTACGCAGGCCGCAATCACCGTCACGCCAGCGCACGGGCTAGACGAAGATGAGATTGAAGAAATGCTTGAAGCTGCAATTGACAATGCAGAAAGCGATGTGGAAAAGCGACTTTTGATTGAAGCGGCAACGGAGGCAGAGCAGGTCTTGTATGCCCTTCAGGGGGCCTTGGCAGCAGATGCTGCTCTTATCCAGTCCGACGAAGAGCGCCAATCGATCGACCAAGTTTCGTCTGACCTGCGCAATGCCATACTCAATTCTGATCGTCAACGAATTGCCCAACTCACCCGACGGCTCGATGAGGTTTCAGCACCTTTTGCACAAAGACGAATTGAGCGTGACCTTGCCATTGCACTTGAGGGACGAACCACCGATGATGTGGCCGTCCATCTTGGTGTGTCACCAGACTAATGAAGCCGACCCCTTACCTCTGGCTCGTACTCTGTGTGGTGTATGGGTTGGCTGTTGGTTACCGCCTACAAATTGTAGATATTATTGATGTTGGGAGTGATACACTCTCTCCGCTTTGGGCCGCCATGGGGGTTTTACATCACGGTTGGTCAGACCCGCCCAATCCAGAGTCAGATCACTGGCTCTGGGTGACACATCTGCCATTGATGTGGGGCCGAAACTTGCATGAGGTCTTTGTGATTCGGTGCGCTCAAGCTGCTGTAATCGCTCCGCTTGCGTCTTACACAGTCTGGATTTTGTCATCGCATCGCATTGGGGTGTCATTGGTTGCTGGGCTGCTTTTGGCGTTAGACCCAGGCTTAAGAGACACCTTGGTGGTTGGTTTTCGGGGTTACGGGGCACCCGAATGGTTCATGCTGTCTTTTTTGGGGCTGGTGGCTTACGGTCAGAATAAGCGTTGGGGAATTCTTATTTTTGGAGCGGCGTGGGTCATTGCATCCGGTCAACATTCTCTGACTTTTGGAGCCATTGTTGGTGTTATTTACTCGGCTTTTGTATTTACAGTCAACCCAAAGGACCATCTTTTGTTGCTGTTCACTCTTGGTTTGGCCTTGTTGCCCCGTTTGCTGTGGGTTGGTGAAGTTCTACAGTGTGATGAAGGGGGAATTCAATGTCTTATGACCATTGCATCTGGGAGTTCGGAAAGTGAATTAAGTGTTTGGGACACACTGATTAGAGGGCTTCAAGATCGATTTCATGTTGAATGGTCTTGGATGGCGTTGATTGGGCTGTTGGGTCTAAAGTGGGTTGAGGACAGCCGCTTGAGTCGAGGTGTTCTCTTGATGGCAATTGGCATTTTGGGATTGGGTTTGGCGCTTCATACGCTCAGGCCGTATCATCTTCGAATTTTTGTAGGTCCTTTGGTGGTGTGTGCCTCTGTTGGCTGGTGGCAGCGGTTTGAGAAATGGGGAGAATTATTGCTTTGTTTTTGGCTTGTGCTGATGGTGTCTTTCCAAATGGCTCCAATTGGGTCTCCAAGCGCTTTAAAATCACATGATGAAATAGGGCAAGTTCTCTCAAAAGCAGATCGAAAAATATGGGTTGAGACCCACTACTCCGGTGAAGAATTGTATTTCGATCCATCTGCTGCAGTGGTTTCAGCATACTTGCAAGGATGGGACACTACCCATTTGGCATGTGCACCAAGTGAAGCCGAGATCTATTCAGTGATCGAGCAGACGGGACAAAACTGGGAACTACATGAATTTGATCAACGCCAGATGCCGACTGAACTTCTCAACCGTGCGAGTCCGGAATCCATTTCAATCACCATGTATGATGCCGCTGTACAAGTGTGTCCCTCTCTTGAGTTGGAATAGGATTGTATTGGCCTACAAAATGGCATAGACTGGCCTTTTTTGTCTTATGCCCATTGGTTTGCTGTCATGACGCAGTGCTCCAATCTCTGTGTTCTGCTGCCTTTTTCAGCGAGTGCTTCTGAGGTGGTGATTGGATAATGACACCCATCCAGAGTGACATTTGATAAGTAATGCCCACTTTCATTTCGCTCCATTTGACAAAGTGTTCTACCTTTTTTGAACTTGAGTGACATCTGATTTGGAAATGGTCATGAAATGGGTTAGCCTTATGCAAAATCGGCAATCCAGTCGGTCCCCCTTTTGTTCGGAAACTCCCAATGTCCATTGATGTCCAATCTGTCTTAGGCCCCCAAGGTGCTGACCACTTCGTTACTCCCACCATGGCAACCATGAAAGGTTCAGCCATTCTTGGTATCGCCGCTCAGGTGAGGGGTTTAATTGCAGAAGGGCGAGAGATATGCAATCTGACAGTGGGTGATTTTCGGCCCAATTATTTTCCCATTCCAGAGAGTCTGGCTGCAGATGTGAAGCAAGCCTATAACGATGGAGAAACCAATTATCCACCTTCAGACGGGATACCAGAGCTTAAGGCCGCTATTTCAGATTTGTATAAGTCTCGCTTGGGGGTGGACTACGGCCCTAACGCTGTGTGCGTGGCTTCGGGAGCGCGGCCTCCACTCTACGCCGTTTGGCGCTTATTTGTGGATCCAGGTGATCGCAGCATCAGCTTTTTACCGGCTTGGAACAACGGGTATTATGCCCACATGACCCGTGCCAATCATGAGTTTATTCCCACCACAGCAGAAAGTAATTTTCATCCGACGGTCAAGCAAGTGGAAGAAGCCCTCCCAGGCACAGTACTGATGGCGACCAACACGCCGCTAAACCCCACCGGAACAGCCATTGATAAGTCGGTATTGGAAGGCATCGCAAGGGCCGTTGTCAATGAAAACAAGCGACGCGGAGTTGGCGAGAAGCCTGTCATGTGGTTGTATGACCAAGTCTATTGGTTGCTCAAGGAAGAAGGCGTTGAACATTTTTCTCCTGTGGCCCTTGTTCCTGAAGTTGCGCCATATGTCATCCATGTCGATGCCATTAGCAAAAGCTTTGCAGCAACGGGTCTTCGGGTTGGATGGGCTGTCCTACCCCCTGTTATTCAAGCAAAGATGAAAGCCCTCATCGGACACATGGGTGCTTGGGCCGCTCGACCTGAGCAGGTAGCGACAGCACGGCTCTTGCGCAATCCTGAAGCCATTGACACCTATCTTGCAGAAATGCAGTCTCGCGTGAGTACAAGATTGCAATTGCTATACTCTGGTTTGATGCGGCTTAAAGCATCTGGTTTGCCTGTGGATGCCATTGCTCCCCAAGGGGCCATTTACCTCAGTTGCCGTTTTGATCTCATCGGTCAAGGTTTCGACAGTAACGAGGCCATTCGACATTGGTTGCTCGAATCTGCAGGCATTGCAATTGTACCGTTCCAAGCCTTTGACTTGCAGGAGAACTCTGGCTGGTTCCGCATGAGCATTGGTGCTGCCAGCATACCAGAACTCGAGTCTGCATTGGTGAGACTCGAGCAAGCCATTCGCACGCATCTACAGGGGTAAACCGATGCTTGATCGCTCTGACTTTTCATCTGAAGTTGACTTTCGCCAAGCAGCTGAACCCATTTTAGACATCCTTTGGAATCAAGTGGATGAACTGGATCTTGATGAGGCAGAGCCCCAGCGTACTCCTGGTTCATTGGTGATCTTGTTTGAAGACGACAGTGTTTTTATGCTGTCACTGCAGACTCCGGTCCATGAGTTGTGGCTCTCAGCCAATTATACGGCTTGGCATTTCCTCTGCGAAGCCGGTCAATGGGTTGAGCGTGATACAAACGAGACCCTTATCTTGGTCCTCAATCAGCTGCTGTCTGATAAACTTCAACAAAGTGTCAAATTGACACTCTAGCGCTTCGGCTGTGTCTGATTTTCACAACGATTTTCACGAAAGTTTGGGACTTCCTGAACGGTATTCCATTGAGTCTCTGGCTGGTCGAGGTGGATTTGGTGTTGTCTACAAAGCTCATGACGCTGAGTTGAATACTGCGGTGGCCATTAAAGTGGCAGACATGCACCACATGAACAATCCAAAGTTCTCTGCCCGCTGGCACCGTGAAATTTCACTCAATGCTCGGCTCAGGCATCCCAGAATTGTTCCCGTTTTTGACATTGGTGAAACTCGCCACGGTCAACCCTATGTCACGATGGGATTTGCAGGCAATGGGGATTTGGCATCGTATTTGAAACAAGGGCCCAGCCGTCTATCCGTCTTGACCCTTTTGATTGATGCCCTTGACGGGCTTGCGGCTCTGCATTCTTGGCGAATTATACATCAAGACATTAAGCCAGACAACATATTGATTGACTCAGATGGTCGAGCTCTAATTGCCGATCTTGGGGTTTCTGCAACCAAAGCAGAGTTGGTTGTCAATCCCAAAGGAATAGCAGGGACACCGGAGTTTATGTCTCCCGAGCAGCAACAGCGCTTGCCTCAAGAAATGGGCCCTTGGAGTGATTTGTATGCTGTAGGACGGATTTTAGATTTGCTTGATCATGACATTGGTCCGCTGCAGCCTTTGCTTGATGTTCTGCTCACAGCAGATCCGTTGATGCGGATCGACTCGGCTGCCGATCTCAGGTGTCAGATTCAAGAATTGTGCCAAACAGCGCCTGAGGAATGGTTACACTGCACGGTCGAACACCTTCATGTCACCATCCCTAAGTCCCGTCAAGAGCAGCAGTTTCAATCGGCCTTGCCAGATACACAGATTCCGTGGCGACAGTTTGATGTACCTGACTTCCCTGAGTCATATCCGCATGGCACTGAGCAACGGCAGCGCATTTTACTGCCGTTGTATCAAGACCCGCCACTGATTGGACGCACACAAATACTTGACGATTTGTGGCAGTATGCGCATCGGACCTGCTTGACACAAAAGGCGCATGTGGTTTTACTCGTGGGGCCAAAAGGGGTTGGGAAAACAAGAATCATGGCCAATGTGGCCCGTCGCTTAGAACGAAAGGGGCTTATGTCTCGATTGTTGCTTCGTTATCATCAGGTGCCATCTGAAGACGATGGGTATCATGGCGCCATCCGAGAGTTGTTGTCTCCCATTGAGTCTGATGCTGAGTCTTTCAAAAATAGAATCCAACGATATTTGTCTCGCATGTATGGAATACCCATTAGGGATACAGCAGATGAGGCCGCTGCCATTACGAGGTGGTGCGGCTTTGAGTCTGGAGGCACGGTCAACAGTGCCACTGGTTTATTGCTATTGTATCAGTGGTTGCGATGCTACGCATGGAGAGGTGGGGTGTGCTTAACGCTTGATCATCCCCAACGGTCTGTGGTCGCCGGCGACGGATTGGATATTTGTGAAGCACTGCTCAGCGAAAGCGTCGGGTGTATACCGGCATTTGTGATGGCAACGGTTTCAACGGAAGACATCGTACGAAATCCTGCTCTGCAGCAGCGGATTGATTTGTTGTGTGCACAAGGGGCACACTGCATTCATGTGCCCTGCCTTAAAGATGCAGATGTGATCCATTTGGCAGAAGAAGCATACGGACTATCCGTAGACAATTGGAGACCCGTGACCCTGTTTTGTGCAGGAATGCCCAGCCGTTTGGTCTTATTGTTCAGGCTCTGGGAACACCAGAAGTCCTTGGCTTTGGAGGACAATCAACAGGTATTAAAGATCCCAATTGATCAGGCCGTTCCGAACTCAGACTCCGAACTTGCCGAACAAATGCTGACTGTTTTGCTGCAGAAAATCTCACCAGAGAATCTCAGGAAACTATGGGTTTCTGCTGCTCTGGCTCGCAGTTCCATCTCTTTTCTGTTGTTAAGGTGCATCGACTCCTCTGCCGTGGACTCACTGATGAGCATGGGTGTACTTCGTCAGAGAGAGCGTCGACTGACCATTGAGCCAGGCATCTTGATTGAACCGTTAATGGCTTGGGGTCATGACAAACTTGATTTGGCTTCACTCCATGCCACCCTTGCTGATGCATGGTCCACTTTGCGGGTGACTCGCTACTATTCGGATCAGTCTATTGGCTTTCATTTGTTGTCAGCAGGACAATCTGAACGGGCATTGCCTCATTTGCTCCGTGCCAGCCGTCAAGCACTTAATGATGGTCGTTTTGCGTTAAGCATTATGGCTTCTAAGCAAGCCTACAAAGCCGCTCAGAACTTCAAATCACACATGGCTTCCACCGAGGCCCTTCTCATTCATCTTCAAAGTCGAATAGCCAGTCGAAATGACCGTGGCATTGATGTACTCTTTGAACAACTGGAAGAACTTTGCGCCAAAGATACGCTGTCAAGAGGGCGGTTAATGTGGCTCAAAGCATGGCATTCTTTTGAACAGAATCAGTTTGCTCTCAGTCTCGAACAACTTCAAATGGCCTCACAAGATTTACAACGCATTGGAGATGCACAACACATGGCCCAAGTGCACCGATTGCAAGGACAAATTTTCCATCATCTTGGTGAGTTTACAGGTGCTGCCGATCGATTGGCACGCAATGTTAATGCCACTAATATAGACACCGTGGTGCGTCAGCAATCACTCTATACATTAACAAGTGCCCGCGTTCTCTTGGGATGGCATGATGGTCTCGACGACCAAATTGGTCGCTTGTTGAAAGAGGCACGAAGTCACGGCAATGTTGAAGCGGTGGCATGGTGCATCATGGCCCAAGGACTTGCGCATCTGGTGAGCCGAAAGTACACGATTGCACTCCGACGGTTTCAAGCTGCTTATGCTGCTGCTGCCGCTTGTGGTCAGCGCAGTCTTCGAGGTGAATCATTGCTTCTCCAAGGACTTGCACTTGTGCTTGACAACAGAGTGCGTGAAGCGCACGCCTGTTACCAGATTCTGGCTCAAAGCAGTGAAGGCCATGGCCTCATTGATCGACAAGTGATGGCATCAGTACTTGCTCAATGCTGTCTTTGTCATTTGTCCGAACATCAACATTTAGGTGCAGAAATTGATCGACTTGCTGCGTTACAGGTGGCGGCATCTGACCAAGCAAGCAGTTGGATCCACCTCTTGAAGGTTTGGTTTCACCATCACCATGACCGCACTGATCAGGCCAAGAAAAGCATGGAGCAAGCGTTAAACTTGGGATTGTCTTCAGACTGGAACCTGGGCTTGGCTTTTGTATTGGCTACCTTGATGCAACAGAACTCCATTCACAAGCCCATGCTTGAGCAAGCGTATGGTCGATTTGAGCAATTTCTTCCACATGCTTGTTTTTTGTCGTCAGAAGCTGTCGCATAGTTTACATTAAAGTCAGATCATCTATGCAGTTGAGGTAATGATGCGTTACATTATAGGGTTGCTTTTTTGGACGGCTTGCGCAGAGCCAATTGATGTGCCAAGTGAAGATGGAAATATGACAGCGGCTCCAGATATTACTGGAGCGGCACCTGCCGCAGCCAATGGCTCTAATTCTCAAACCCCATCTACCGATGCGAGTGCTGGCTTTGGCGAGGTCAATCTCGGTGCAGCACCGCCTACTATGGGGACATTTGCTGGTGATCTGCCAGACTCTGAGGTGAAACCTAGATTTACTCAAGAAGAGCTTGCAGATGCTGCCACAATCAAAGGTGTGATCAATTGTACTGGTTGCACTGGGAATATTCTTATTCGCATTCTACCGCCTCCTCCCATGGAACCTGAAGTGACAACCACAGCTGATGGGATGCAATTGGTGACTCAGGCCACGGTTTCTGAACCCGGTGACTTTGCTGTAAAGGTCCCAGACAAGTCCCCCTATGTGATTCAAGTCGTTGACGATGTCAATAAAGATGGCTTGCCCTCACAGGGAGAAAGAATGGGAATGCGTGAGGATGGCCCAGTTTATGTAGATGGACTGCTTGAAGGAGTCGTCTTGACAGTGGGTGTCTTTCCTCAAAAGGAACCCGTGAGCGGCTTGGGTGCAATTCCCAATCCACCTGCACCTGGAGAAGAGGGCATGCAAATGGCACCTGGTGAAGGTCCTCCTGGTGCAGAAGGCGCACCCACACCTCCAACAGAAGGAACAGTTCCTGCTGAAGGCACTGCACCTCCAGAAGGCGGATCGCTCCCAACCGATGCGCCTCCAGCTGAGGCTCCGCCAGCGGCTGCACCTGAAGCAGATGTTGGACCTCCTGCAGACGAATAGTGTTCACTTCTGAGTCCATTCGGTTTGGACTACTTTCGTTGTTCCTTTCGGGGCTTGCGGTATTTCCCATTTGGCATGGTTCAGCCGAAGAATTGATTGGGGCAGGTCCAGATGTGGTCTCTACCCTTTGGGGAATGTGGTGGTTTCAACATGACGATGCGGCCATTTTTAGCAGTACCCACACCACACTCGCCAACCATCCAAATGGTGTCGTTGGAGTGGTTTTGGCACCGAGTGCAGCGTTCTCATGGGCGTTGATTGAGCCTCTTTTGGGTACTGGACCTGCCTTGAGATTGGCGGCATCTGTTCAGATTTTGGGATTGTTATCGGGGGTTGTTGCCATTTCGCTGCAGCTTACTCAGAGCAAATGGGCTGCGCTCTTCGGCGGCTTATCATTGTGTACAGGGCGTTATTTGTATTATTCAATTGGGGAAGCCTCCTTGGTGGCTATTGCCGCAATCCCAATGGTTTGGGGACTTTTTCTATGTTTGCGTATGGAAAGACGGGCCCGTGTTCTGACAGCGATTGGAGTGGTTCTTTGCGCCGTTTGGACAGCGCTCGAGAATCCTTATTTGGCGCCTATTTTGCCTGTGGTTTTATTTGTGGTGTCGGTCCAAAAGTGGGTTCAAGGCCAGAAGTCGCTTGCTGCTTGGATGTTCTCAACTGCAATATTTGGTTTCTTTGGGCTTGTATGGGTGGCCAGTCTATTCAAGGGTGCAGCCAATCCTGATTATCCGCGAGAAGTGGCTGGACAGGTGGTTTCTATTCTGGGTCGCCGTTGGGAGATCATCGATTTGCCCTGGGCGAGGCTGACTTGGTGGACGGTTGCATGGCCAGAAATGCTCAATTGGACAGTGGGTGTTGACGATGCCCGTCAGGCGACTGGGGGTCGCTATTTGGGACTTAGTGTGGTTGTGATTGGGCTCTATGGTTTGGTTCATGCTCGGCGCTGGCGTTGGTTGATTTTGGGTGGGCTGTGCTTTGCGTTGGCGCTCGGTTCCGTTTCATTTGGTTTGTCAGGGTTATTTCTGTTTGTCAACGGACTGATGGATGCCATTGCACGGCCATTAACCCAGCCCACGCGATTCGTTTTGGTGCTACAGGTGGTGCTTGCTCTTGGCGTGGCCAGTGCGGCACAGGCTGTGATACAGAAAAAAAATTCTTATGGGCTTGTCATGGCCAGTCTGCTCTTGTGTGATGCTTTTTTTGTGGGTGGTCTCGGATTACAGATTCCCACCACCCCGCTTCCTCAGGTGAAGTGTGACATTGAAGGGCCTGTTTTGCTTTGGCCACATGACGCTCGAGATGGTGCTCAAAGTCAATCTCAACTGTATCAAATCAGCCATGAGCAACCTGCACCCCATACGGCGATAGCGTCTTGGGCCACCTCTGGTGAGCGAACTCTAGACTCACTCAGAGCGGCTGGCTATCGATTAGACAGTCGGCAGGTCAAATTAACCAGGTTGAAACAGTTGGGGTACCGATCCATTATTGTCGAGGGTGAGGTCCCTGTTTGGGTGGATGAGGCGCACCTGGTGGCTTGCGGTTCGCTGCAGGTCCTTGACTTGGGAGATTGAGTTGAGGCGGTCTAGGGCCTTTGATTTGACCTTTTTCAGCCTGTGTGACCTGTGCTAAGAAGTCTTGAGAAGTCTGTATGGCGTCAAGGAGAGCCGCTTCCGCTTCTGGTGATTCTGCCTCTGCAAGAAGCCGTCCCCCCAGTGCGTTCAGAAGACCTTCTCGATTTGGACATGCCCAGTCTTGATGATGCAAGGGGAAATTAAGTTGATGAATGGCAAAGGCTTCTTTGAATCTTTTAGCCCGTGCCAGCTGACGAACAGTCGCATTTCGCAGCTGTTTTTTTGTGTAAAATAGACTTCCGTAATCATATTGTTCGTCCAACAACAACAGTAGAGATTGGAGTTTTTCAAGCACATTGCCATTGTTCTCAAATGTGAATTTA
>JAYYJC010000373.1:0-10000 GCA_036146655.1 Myxococcota bacterium
AGTTGCTGAAGGTGCGGGGCAAGCCAGGTTTGATAATCAGTGTCATCTGAGCCAAGCTTCATCAAGCTTCCAATGGCAAGTGGACCAGGTTGACCCGCCACATCGATGAGGCTGTCACCGGTTGGTAGCCATGCAAACTCTTCATGTGAAAAGTCTGGAATCATGTCCGAACTGTGTAATTTTTCTGCCATGGCCGTCGGCCAATAGATGGGCTCGATTTTTGAAATATTGGGTTCTGAGAGTGGCGATCCTTGAAAGTCTTGAAGCCGGTTGAACCAATCATCTCCCCCAAGCTCTCCCAATGCCCAACCCATACAGAGTGCCTGACGGGTTCTCTCTGTATCTGTCCAATAACCCCATCGCTCAGAAATACCGAGTGGATCTAGGGAGTCACTGTAGTGTTTGAACAGTTGAGTCCGAAGTGTATGACGGCTTACAAAATCTTCAAAGGCATCGATGGCAAGTGCGGGATCTGGCTTTAGATAGGGCAACAGAGCTGTTTGAAGCGCTTTTACTTCATCTTCTGCGGGCTTGGTCTGAAGAGCAAGGGCATAATATTGCTGACGCAACGCAGCCAAACCATCTCCCTGTGAAGTGAGTGACTTGCCTTCAGAAAGCGCCTTGAGCAGCTGAGCATCCCGTTCAGCATCTTCGATCAATGTCTGGGCGATTGCATTGGCATGGCCATCCAATGGAATGGGGATGGCTTTAAGCCAACCGACAAGTTGTGCGTACCTTTGTGCAGCTAAATTGAGGTCGTTTCGCATTGCGGCCAGGCGAGCATAATCGCGCCCAGCAATGGACATATGGCCGAGCACCCGCATGCGAACATCGGTCCAAGAATGTTCACCAAACCATCCATAATCAGGGACAAAGCCTTTGGCGTCCCATTCCCAGATGGGATTATGAGTTGGAATGGGCGGATGCTGTTGCCCCTGATCCCAGTTTTGTGAAGGGGTGTCATTGGCCTTCTCTGTCTCGGTGATGGACGAGGGACCAGAGGGCTTCTCTGAGCGCGGTTCTCCAGAGAGACATGCCAGCCACACAAAAAATATGTTCATGGTTGCGCCCCAATGCATCGCTGAAGCTCATTGGCAACCACTTCATGTCCCGCTTGAGTCCAGTGTCCATCAAATTCAAAATACATAGGCGCAGTGACCTGGGCTTGGGTCAATGCCGTACTTAGATCGCAGTGGGGAATTTTAAGTTGAGTCAGCAATTCGAGTATGGTCTGTTGTGGTGCTTCTAAATTGACCTGTTCTGGGTCCAATCCCACCAGCGAGAAGGTGGGTGCCATACGAGGTGTGTCGATGACGAAAGCCGGCGGTGCGATGGCCACAAGCAGTGGGATTTCACCAGCGGTGTTTCGAAGCATTTTGAGCGCCTCTGTGGTCTTTTGCCTCAGTTGTTGAAGTCGGCCTTGACCTTCACGTGTGAAAATTCGGAGTTCATCTTTCCAGTTTTGAAGGGAGTGGTCTTGTCCACTGGATAGTTGTGCTTGCCGTTGGTATATTCTGTAGTGGGCGTAGAGATGAAAATGACGAAGTAGAAATCCCTGTATGGGAGAAACAGGATCCCTTGGGATGGGTGAGCCTGCTGGACCGGGAAGAGGTTGTCTTTGCATGGCCCAAAAGCGTTCATTGTCTTGAAAGTCGTTTCCAGTGAAAAACATGAGTATCAAGCGTTCAATCGGTAGATTTTGTTGAATTGATTGGGCTCTCAGTGCCGATTGAAAAGTGGAGTAGCCGTCGACACCTGCATTCCAAATATGGACCCCATTTTGTTTGCCCAGTTGCCCTGCAAAAGTCTGTTTTTCAGGGACCTGGACAGCCATGGTGAACGAATCTCCAAGGGCCAGCCATTGTTTGGAGGTAATGGATTCCGCTTCTGGTCCTCTGAGACCAAAGGTGTTGGTTCGTAGGTGGGCACTGTAGTCCAGTGATTTGACATGTGCCGAAAAGTTAGCTGCCGGCACAACACGAACGCCATTTTCGAGAACATAGAGGCCCTGAGGAGATGCATCTGGCGCATTGAAAAGCAAATCGGCTCCACCAACAGGCTTTGTCGCTCTGGCAACCAATTCAGCGCCAATAAGGCCAATTAGGCAGCCGCCTATGACAAGTGCACCTTTGAACAGATTGGTTTTCATGAGGGCGTTCCTTATTTTGCGCAGCGGAAACCTGAGGTTTTCCGGCGGATTTCACTTAAGAATTCGTTGCGTTCCCCACCGGGATTGGGGCGAAGGTCAAAGAAGTAAGCGCCCCCTCTGACAGCAACATACAATCCCGGTCCTTTGGCTTCAGGACCGATTGCAGTGCTCGTGTAGAAGTCCCACGACGATCGTCTGAAGTCCGAGGTGAACTCCCACACATTTCCAAACATATCTGAGAGGCCGTACGGGCTGTCGCCTTTCGGGAAAGCGCCAACAGGAGAGGTCGTCAAATAACCATCGCTGTCATCAAAGTTTGGTGCAGCCATTTGACCATGATTGAGTGCATCTTCTTGGTAGGTTTTTCCCCAAGGATAGTCGTAGTTTAAAGAGAGGTCCCCAAGAGCCGCCAACTGCCACTCTGCTTCTGTGGGTAGGCGCTTGCCCTGCCACAAGCAGTATGCTTCGGCATCGTACCAGCTCACCAAAACAACCGGATGATCTTCGGTTCCAGCTGGAATTTGAGAGTCCTTCCAGTTCCATCCATCATCTGCCCAGTTTTCTTCTACAAAAGGTGGGCGATAGCCCGTGGTATCGATGAAGATTTTGTATGCCGAACGGGTAACCTCGTATTTATCCATTGAAAATGGAAGGACACGAACCTTTTTGGGGCGCATTTGATTGCCTGGATTGGCTGTCCACATTTCGGACTTTCCGTTGAGTGGTTTGGCGTGGTTACCAGGCATATTGGGTGGGGCAGAGGGCATTCCTGAACCTGGTCGAAGATGGCCAACGCCTCCTGAGGGGGGTTGCCCTGGAGGCGGCGGCGCACCCGCAGCACGCTGGTCTTGGCCTTTGCCTTCATTGGGAGTCATTCCCATTACGCCATTGGTGTTTTGCCAGCCAGACACGGCTTCAACCATTCGAGGACCCAACAGTACTGTTCCGCCAGGGACATCTATCATTCCGTCAAGAGAGACGGCTTGTGCCACCGTTGTCTTGGGTTTAATGCTCTGAGATGTTGGCTCTGATTTAGGCGAACTCGTACCACAGGCCACAGTCAAAACAATTGCTATTGGGTTGAATAAGCGCATCGAAATCCCACGGTATAAGCGGTTCGGTTTGGGGCAGCAGGCTCGCGATGTGTACAAGAGCAGTAACTGGGTAGATTCATAAAAGAACCGCCACGCAGCGTTTTCCAAAATCCCGTTTCAGGTCCAGTCGGATTGGAGGAATCGTCACTGTGGTAAGAGTCCTTGTGATACCAGTCAGCTGTCCATTCCCATACATTGCCCGTGGTATGAAACAAGCCGAATTCATTGCGCTGTTCTGCGGGGGCATCATCTACTGCCTTGGTCAGAACAGCTTGGAGGTGACCGTACTTTCCGCCTGAATACCATGCGGCTTCAATCTGTTCATCATCTCCCCATGGAAATCGCCCGTTTTCTGAACAGGCTGCGCGTTCCCATTGGGCTTCAGTGGGTAGCATTCCGCCCTTCCACCGACAATAAGCATCGGCTTCAAACCAAGTTACTGCGACGACTGGATGATTCTGCGGACGACCTGCAGCTCGATTTTTTTGACTGGCACCGTTGGGGTTTTGTAGACGCCACTCTAGACCTTTTGAAGTCCAGTTAGAATCTTGATTCCAGCCCTCTTGGACAAATTGCTCAAATTCAGCAATGCTGACTTCAGTGGCTTCAATTTGATACGCCGAGAGATGAATCTGCTGCTTCGGACTGTCTGGAGAGTGTCCAGAACCCCGAATAAAATCACCAGATGGAATGGGAATAACTTGCGTGGCAGTGGCAATGGCAGTAAAAAAGAGAATGGGCAGCATACGGATACTGTAGCCCGTCTAAAGGGTTTTGTGAAGAGGTGGCCGCAGAGATGATTTGGATGGGATTGTGGATGGCCTGTGGAGAAACAGAGCCAAAGGTTAATAGAGACGATGTGGCGATGCAGCAAGCTGCACCCGACCCTTCGGTTTCTCGTCAGGGCGGACAAGGTGGTCCCCAAGGTCCAGCACCAAAGAATCCACCGCCACCACAAAATGGACAAGGTCAACGGGGACAGCCTGGTCAGCCGGGTCCTCAAGGTCAGGGGGCTGGACCAAGCGGTCCGCCACCAATGTCAGGCCCCAATGCCGCAACAGCAGGCTCTGGCGGTGCTTTTCAGGATCCTTCTGGGTTTCCGCCCTTTCATGATTGGCCCGCTCCTCAAGGTCCTGCAATCACTGCAATGGGGAAGTGGGGGCCTGTCCAACAACTGACCAGCAAGCCCACAGGGGGCTATCGACCCCAGATCGCAGTGGGTGTCAATGATGTTCTGCATGCGGTTTATTATGACCGCACCGACGATGGTGACATCATTCGCCATCGCATTTCGAGTGATTCAGGAGGCTCATGGTCTTCACCTCAGCAGTTGGGACATGATTCAGAGCGCAATTGGGGACCAGACATTGTCGCCAGAGCCGATGGCTCTGTGGTGGTGGTTTACGACCATGCCCTTGAAGATTTTTCAAGCCGTGGGTATCTCACAACCTTCCAAAATGGAAGCTGGTCACAGCCAACACCCCTCACACCGGATGATGGTGGTGAAATCGGCAGTGGGCATGTGGCCCAGACCGTCGGTGATGGCCTTGCCTACATCTACATCGCCAAGAAGCTTGGTCCCGAGTATAAGTTCCAAGCCAGAACCCGCTGGTTTGATGGTCAAAACTGGTCTGAGCCCACTCCGCTCAGCGACGGAACTGAAGATGCCTGGCACACCAATGTGGAGCGTCGTCCAGACGGCTCTGTTCTGGCGGGCTATGACATCGGAACAGGTGGGGCAGCCACCACATTGTATCTCGTCAATGGTGAAGGGACAGCTTTTGAAAGTCCTCAAAATGTGACTCGCTCTGGAAAATCAGGTGAACGGCCCCATTTTGCATTTCAAAAGAACGGCATGGATACAGTGACTTGGTTTCACAAAGAAAAGGGGCAGCCCATTCACATCTATGTGCGCCAGGGTAAAAACGGAAAGTGGGGTGCAGTTGTCGAGCCTTCTAAAGGATATGGGGGCTATCATTTTGATCCGGATGTTGCGGTCAATGAAGACGGTACCCTGTGCCTTGTCTGGGGCTGGGATTCTGGTGATGATGCCGAGATGGTCTACAGCATCAATAAGGGCGACGGTTGGTCTACCCCCTTGAAAGTGGCTGACATTAACTGGGGTAAGCCGGGTTTAGCCTCAGTGGATGTCGACAGCAGTGGCAGTTTCCATGTGATTTGGAATCAGGGTATTCGAGGCTATAACGAAGTTTATTATACCAAACTGGAGAAACCCTAATGTGGTTTCTATTGGTGCTGAGCTGCGCCTCTGAACCCATTTCGGCGCCAGCAGAGACACAGGTTCAGCCTCCACAGCTAGAGCGACCCACAGCTACCCCAAATGGTCCAACGGGACAGCCTCCTAAAGGTGGTCGACCACAAGCCGAAGGAATACCACAAGCTGGTGCTCCCCCTCAGAGAACAGGCTTTCATCCTCAGCCCAGCATTGAACTCATCGGAGCGGCCAGTGAGACCCCCATGTCGATTGTGATTATCTCTTTAGATACGGTCCGCGCTGATCGATTGAGCCTGTATGGCGGTCGCGCAGAGGTCTCTAATCTCAGTCAATTCGCCGAAGCTGGGGCTGTTTTTGAGAATGCCATTTCTCACTTTCCAGAAACCGCATTGTCTCATTGGGCGTTGCTCAGCGGGGTGATGCCAGAGGCACATGGGAATGTGCCGGCCAATTCAGGCTCCATCTACAAGGGGCCTATGATAGCAGATATTGTTAAAAAACAAGGGTATAGTACGGGTGCTTTCATTGGTGGAGTGACGCTTCAAGACTCCGCATGCGGTCTCAACCGCAACTTTGATGTCTACGATGATCGCTTCCAATACAATCCTGAAGACATGTCTCGGCCTGGGAAGGAAGTGACCAACAGAGCTCTCGGCTGGATTAGGAAACAAAAGGGCCCATTTTTTGCTTTTGTGCACTATTTTGATGCCCATTTTCCCTATACACCAAAACCACCTTGGGACACCCGCTATGATCCAGACTATGCGGGCAGCATCGATGGAAGTGACTCCGTATTGCGACCGTATCGAGATGGTAAAAAAATACCCTCCGAAGCAGATGTGGCGCATGTGTTGGCTCTCTACGACGGCGAAATCTCTGAGCTTGATGCCACTCTTGCACCACTGCTCAACAGCCTACCCAAAGAGTGCCTTGTGGTGATTACAGCCGATCATGGTGAGTCATTTGAGCATGGATATTATTTTAATCACCGTGGTGGTCTTTGGGAGGGCATTACCCATGTGCCCCTCATCATCAAGGGACCCAATGTGCCTGCTGCTCGAATAGATGCTCAGGTTGGTCTCATTGATGTTCTGCCTACGGTTCTAGAGCTTGCTGGGCTAAAGCAAGATGCCCATATCCAAGGGCGGTCGCTGGTGTCACTGATGAATGGGGTCGGAAAAGGACAAGGACTCGTGTTTTCCATCACGGACCCGTGGATGCCAAATCCGCAGTTTGCTAGTCGCAGTGAGGCGTACAAGCGGATAGAGGGTGCCGATGTTCAGATTTTTGATTTGCTTACCGATCCAAATGAGAACAGTCCGCTTCAGGATACAAGCATCCTGAGCGACTCAAGGTCAACCTATCTCAAACAGCTTGAGCCTTACCTTCAGCGTCAGCATGCCTCTCCACAGCAGCCCACTCTGTCCAAAGAAGAATGTGCTCGATTGGAGGCACTCGGGTACACCACCTGTGACATTAGTCCTCCCAAATAAGTCGGTCTTAGGCTCGACCAAGCCTCCAAATTCGGTTAGCTGGAGGCATGCCTGTTTCTGTCATTCGAAAGTTTTTGCTGTGGTGGTTTGATGCCCCATTTTCTCCTTGGGTTTCCACATCGGGGGCCATCGATTTTAGAGCTGCTCAAGCCTATCTTACTGAGCTTGCAAACGGCGAAGGACCCAAGGTATCTATTCAGCATTTGATCTGTGCTGCTGTGGCACGGGCACTGAAATCGGTTCCAGAGGCCAATGCCCGCATTATCGGTCAACGAATTTTTCCGCAAAAGCATGTGGGAATCGCCATGCCGGTCAATCTGCTTGGTCACAAAGCCGGAAAGAGTCGGGAACTGAGTATGACGGTGGTGTCAAAGGTCGAGACCATGAGCCTTAGAGAGTTGGCAGCAGCCACTCAAAAAGTCGTCAAGCAAGAACGCTCAGGGCAGATGAGCAATCCATTTCTGCGCCATATGCTCAGCATTTCTGAGTATTTGCCCCAGTCAGTGGGCAACAGATTCTTAAATCGATTTGATGCGCTCATGCGAAATCCAACCTTTGCTCAAAAGGTTTATGAACTCTTTCCCATCACGACGGGAGTGACCAATCCTGGCTCAGTCATTCCACCAGATTTAGAAGGGGTTTTGTTTCGGGGGACATCCATTAACATTCCAGATCGAATGGTACATGTGGGTACACTTTGGGGGTTTTCTGCCATTCAAAAAGAAGTGCTTGCCATCAATGATGAGCCAATGGTTTGTCCCGTTCTCCCTGTAATGGTGACCTGGGACCATCGCTTAATCGATGGAGTGAAGGCATCGCAACTTATTCTACGCTTTGCAAATATTATCCAAGATCCCGCAGCCGAGTTCGGGCCAGCCTCTGAAAACTAGCGTCTCATTAACCGCTCTAGTCGGGCCGATTCTGACTCATTCAAGGCTTTGCCCTGAAGTGCTTCAGCGGCTGCCGTTTTGATGCTTTCTTCTGACCGTCTGAGCAGCTGGAAGAGGGCTTCGGTATCTTCTGGGTGTGGGTATGCGACAAAGCTTTGGAGGCACAGCATGACCTCTGTCTCAGCAGTGTTGGGATTTTTTAATCGGCGCGCACAGTGTTCAGACAATTGCTGCTCACAAGCCATAATTTCCGCCTCAAGTTCAGGCTGCCCGTCATTCAATGCCAATAGGGCACGGTCTAGGTCATTGCAGTCCACCAGAGCCTTTGGCGTTTCTCCGAGATCTGTATATGGCTGTGCGGTTTCTGCTTCATTGGAGGTATTGTTCTTTTCGGTTTCGCTGAGAGGTTCAAGTGTCCAAAAAAGGCGTCCATCCACAGCCTCAGACGGATCGCCAAAAACAGGTGAAAATGCAGATGTGTAAGACTCGGCAAGTGCTTCATCAATCTCTGGATGGACAACAATGAGCCCGTAAATATTTCTCATGTGAATGGCTGTTGATTCGTCTGGTGCTTTGGGATCTTCGTGTATGCCATCAGAGCCGATAAAACTCCGAAATGTATTGAGGTCTCGGGTTGAACCCAATCGGGCATCAGGCGTGTAGGGTATGGGCCGCTGATGTTTGGTTTGGTTCCAAAAATACTGCGAGGTCTTCATAGAAGTTCCTGCTTCTGCGGGAAGATCTAAGACATTTCTGTTGGGATCAGCTTGAGAATAGGCGTTTGAGATATGGGTGTCTGACACGGGCAGGGGCCAAGTGGCTGCAGAGGCAAAAAAAGACTCGCTCACGACTAATATGGACGCAACAGCAAGCATCCCATCTCGGATGGCTGTATTGGCTGATTTTTCCAATAGAAGTTTCAACCCGCCTGAAGCCAAAACCGCACAAAGGGCTTGAGCTGCGATTGATAATCTGAGCGGGTGAGTAATGGCAATTTGAGGCAGCAGTTGTCGCATCCAATCGAAGGGAAGGGAAAGATAGTCCCCCGAGGGCAATAATACCCATTCTCCTTGCCACCAAAGATACGATCCAAGACCCAGTACCAGAGAGATGGCTGAGAGGCCTGCCGGAATTCTGGCTGGCCGAAACCGTACAACGGCGGCCATACACAGTGCGATGATCGTCCAGCGCAGATAACCAGTATGAATAAAAGGCTCACCATACTCAGCGGCCAAATCTACAGATTGATATTGGCCTGGTGTAATGTAAATAAAGGGGTCGACTGCATTGTGTCTGAGAAGCTGATCATTGAGAGAACTGTCTCGAAGCACCAGCCGGTCATCTGCGCCCAGTGAATAGGCAAAAAGACCTGCAAATGGAAGCATGACCACAATGCTTGTCATCACAGCAAAGCCAAGGCCTTTTAACGGCTCAATGGGCCACTTCTTTTCGGATTGCGAATAAAGGATGAAGTGGATCAGAAGCCAAAATCCAATGACAATTGCAGAGGTGAGTCCGTAATAAAAAGTGGCATTGCTGCATAAACCTTGAAAGACACCGAGCAATACGAAGTCCGTCCATCGATGAGTTCGGCAGGCCCGAGCAGTGGCCCAAAATGCCAAGACTAGCCATCCTGTGGCACAGACCTCTGAGATCCCATTGGCAAGCTCACAGAGCAAAAATGGAGTACTGGCATAAGCAATACCAGCCAGAATCGTATGTTTGCCAGACCCAAAGAGTTCTCGGGCCAGCAGTTGAGCACCGTAGCCAGCAATGGCAACCCGAGTCAATAAGGTGAGATTATAGGCCGCAGCAGGTCCAAAAATGAGTTGAAGTGGTGCGGAAAAAACGGCACCAGGAGTGTCAATAAAGTAAAGTGAACCACCGCTCGGGGCCCCCAGGAGTTCTGTTTGGAGTGGCAGTTGGAATTGAACAAGATGCTGAAAAACATACCAATAGCCCCATGCATGGTTCCAAACATCAATGGCCGGATCCCCAATGAGTTGACTTTGAAATGTGAATGCAATCGGCCAACAGATGAATGCAGCAAAAGCAAACCATCCGGCGATTGCGAAACGCTCTTGTCGCCAGAGCTCCATCATGGGGTGATGGGCTGTCCGTCTTCTAGGCCTTTGGTG
>JAYYJC010000374.1:0-10000 GCA_036146655.1 Myxococcota bacterium
TACCATGGTACCTGTGACATCCAATCATCGTCAGCTTCTAGAGAAATGTCTAGAGTGATGTCATCTGTTCCCAAAGAAATGGGCTCAGTGGTACCCCCGATTAAGTCGTCGTCTGAAGGGCCGTCCCCATTGACATCAGCTGTGATGATGAGCCAAACAGGGTAATCGTAATTGGCTGGTGCTCTGACACTGGTGCTAGCGCTTACCGATCGCTCCATGTGAATGACTCTGGGAGATTGTCGTCCATCGACTTCTTGTGAGATGACGAACTCCATGTTGAATGTCTCTGAGCCTGTCACATTGAGGTTCACCGTGATGGTCTCACCTTCACCGATTAGGGTTCCAAATGAAGGGGGGGTGTTAAAGGTGGGCATTGCGCCTGCGGGTATATCTGGCGGAGTTCCGGTTCCATTTTGGGGGCCGTCGTTGGGTGCATTTCCCCCGTTTTCCATATTCCCATTGTTGTCCATGTTGCCCGCATTGTCCTGAACTTGGACTTGTGCCCCATCTGGCGGAAGATTGGGCTGTTCCGTGGCTCCATTCGGTTCTGTTGGGACTTCACCCACAGCTTCATTACTGGCTTCTAGTGGCGGTAAACTTCCTTCACCTGCCCCATCGATAGGCGCTTGTCCATTTTGGACTTGGCCTTGGTTTTGGGGGGGTGGGGTGCCAGGTGGTCGACCATTATTTAGGCCCGCATTGTTACCGTTGTTTTGGGCAACATCTTCCGGGTTTTGGGGGCTTGGTGTGCCCCCTTGACCTTGTGCGCCCTGTTCGGGTGCTTGGATATCTTGTGGTTCAACAGGGCAGCCAAATAAAAAAAGGAAGCAGATGGGAGACAGTCGTTTCATTTGGGGTTTCCAGAGCCTCGTCGATTGGCATTCGTGAGCCCGAGGCGTTCAGGGTGTTCATGAAGGTGTTTCGCCACAGCTTTGGCCATGACGATGGCCCCCTTTTGAGAGGGGTGCATATTGTCTAAGAATAATTCATTTTTGCGCACGGGTGAAGCTGCAAAAACTTCAGGGAAGCTAATCACATCGATATTGTTGTTGCTGGCCCATTCTTTTTGTGCCCTTCGATAGGGTTCCCACGGGAGAACATGGTCGTCGTCAGGTGGTGGCATGGGGACATTCCAAATCCCAACATCCCACTCTTGTGCGAGTGGGGCAAGCATGAGTTGTGCACTGTGGTTTTGTGCGAGAGTTTTAAGTGTGCTTAAGTTTTCAAGGTATTTGGCAAGTGGCACGCGGGAGAGTGCCAGGCTCGCATTTAAATTTTCAAGTGTAACCGCTGCATTTGGACCAGTCGGTATTCCTGGCATCAAAACACGGTTGGGTTGCTGATTTAGGTTGGCTTGGTAGTTGACCCAGGGCATATAGAGCGCACAGTATGCCCGCGAAGACTTAAGAACTTTGCTGAATGGGCCATCTTTGGGGTCAATGAGTGCAAATGCGGTTTCGTCTTGGAATGCGTCAATATTGCAATCGCTAAAGATGTTGCTGACAATTAAAAGATCTGGTTCATAATCCCACCCGAGTTTGTTGAGCAGTCGGATGCTTTGCTCAGTTGAATAGCCCGGGACCCCAAAATTAATCACCTCAATTGGTACATTGAACCGACTTCGAAGTTCTCTTTCAAGGACGACGGCATACGTTTCATTGTCCCGTAACCCCCATCCATAAATACTTGAGTCACCAGTGACGATAACCCTTTTTTCTCTGGGCTTTTTGCGTACTGTTGGTAAAAGGTGTTCCCTCAGCCCAATGGCGTTAATGCGGGTAATGTCATCACCTGTTTTAAATTCAGTGTTGGGAACAAGGCTCCAAAGGAGCTCACGGTCGCCCTGCATGGTTTCCCAATCGCCAGCATCGGGCTCGATGGCCCTGCAGTTTTCTGCGTCCACTGCCCGTGCACCACACTCCGCAAAAGCAAAAAGAGTGAGGGCTGGTATGAAGGCGAACGCAATTTTCTTGGGCGGTATCATTGGGCGTTTTGAGGAGGGCGTCCTTTGGGTCTCTTTGGGCCATTTGCTGGCAATGGCCCACCTTGTGGCGGTGGAGTAAGGACAATGGTAATGGCTGTTGGTGGGGCACTTGTGTCAATGGGATTTTCTCTGGCTTGTCCAAAGCCGCCAGAGCCTGAAGCTGAAATGTATTCGTCTTTCTGGGCTCCGGTGCCCGCATCCAGTGCCGCAGATAAAATGTAGTTCCCACCGAGTGGAAGGCGAAGTTCAAAACCTTGACTATTCTCCCCGTTCGGTTCATATCGCTGCTCTGCAATGGGCGAGCGACCGGGCGGAACCATACCTGTGGCGTCGGCATCTTCAGCTGCAAAAGCAGTGACATAGATGGCGCGCCCAAGAAGCGGTTTTGTGGAAGAGATGGTGCCTTGAAGGGTGGTCAGTTCAAGGGGTGGAATGGAGTCTGCCTGCGTGTTTGTCCAGTTTCGAGCGCATCGAAAACCGGCCGCAGAACCCATCACCAAGTCATGAAAACGGTTGGCAGAACGCATGTTGGTAGAAAAGGTATTCCATCCGCCCCCTCTTAGGGTATGAATGTCTCCATTTTCTGGGCCGCTTGGATTGACTCTTGATGAAGATTGGTAGGTTTTGGGATGCCAGTAGTCCTGTACATATTCCCAGACATTGCCACTGAGATGAGCATGTCCATATGGACCTATTCCTTCGTGGGCTTGATCGACAGGCAATGTGTCGGAGTGGCACAAGTGGGGCATTTGGGATGTAGACAGCTGGTGGTTGGCGAGGGCACAAGTGGGGGCTTCAAAACCCCAAGGGTATGGCCGAAGATCCTTTTGATCGCAGGCATTCGGATCAGAGCCCAGCTCACAGCCGCCTCTTGACGCCTTTTCCCATTGCGCTTCAGTGGGGAGTGCCTTGTTGATGGCGTTACAGTATTCGTTGGCTTCTTCCCAGGTGACTCCTTCTGCAGGGTAAGCTGCCCTACTGGAATCAAATTGTGTGGCATTGGTATAGTTTCGAATGTCAGGACCAGATGGAAGCCGTTGATTTGCGTTGAGCCATGAGTCAAACTCACCAGCGGTGACTTCGTTCACATCAAGACAGTACCCAGAAAGCTGGACAACATGGACTGGTCCCTCATCATGACCAGCATGTTTTGATTGTGATCCCATCAGAAAGGGACTTGCGGGAATGTAGCGTTCGTTGGCTGGTGTCACTTCGGGGTTGCTGTCATCACAGTCCAGTTGTGCACTGTCAACCGTCGTGCATTGGCGTGCATCTGGAAACCCATCATCATCTGAATCGGGACAAGTGCTTTGCGTGGGGATTTTCGATACTGGCGTTGCCAGTGTGTTTGACCATGCTTCTTGAGGGTTTGCAGCAGCAGGCAACTGATTGCGCATTTGAGGTGTGCCTTTGGGGGGGCGATTTTGTGATGCGTTTTGACCGTGTTGTGGGGGTCTCACTTGTTGATTTGGTGAAGCGGCAGGTGTCTGCTGTGTGGGCGGACTATCCTCGACAGTTGGTTGGATTTGAGTAGGTTCATTGGTGCTACAAGCCAGCAATAGAATAATCATGGTAATTGAGCCGATTGAAGTTGTGCAAAGCGTTTACGCAGTCTCGTTTGAGTGTCTGGACAGAGTTGGATTTGACAGGTCTTTGCATTTTCGATTGCCTGCTCAGGGGTTCGAGCCCCCACGATGGCCGCAGTAATGCCAGGCTGATGGATGCACCATGCAGCAGCAAGTTGAGCGAAAGTACATTTGTGAGTATGTGCGATGTCTGAAATGTCAGAAAGGGCTTTTAAAATGGCCAGTCGATTTTGGTGGCTGAAGAGCGGATCACTCGCTCGACCATCACTTTCTGGAAATATCCGTTCGGGAGTCACTTTTCCAGACAGCAGACCTCGTTCGATTGGGGAGTAAACAATGGCTCCGACTGAATTGGACTGGAGCCAAGGAACCACATCGGCTTCGATGAGTCTGTTCATAAGTGAATAGCGAGGTTGCGTGGAGGCAAGTGGTATATCGCCGAGCGAGTCTTGGGCTTCCTGCAGTTGAAAAGAATCAAAATTGGAGACACCTACTGCTCGTATTTTTCCGGCCTTGTGGAGTTGGACAAATGCAGACATGGTGTCAGAGATGGGGTAGGAGGGATCAGGCCAGTGACATTGTAAGAGGTCAATGTAATCCGTCTGAAGTCGAATAAGGGAGTGCTCTACTTCTGTTACAATTGACTCGGGACGGAGATTTCTATAAACAGAGTGGCCGCCATCCGCTTCCGACACTGAAAAAAAGAAGGCACCGTCTTTGCAGTCCCATCTCAATCCGACTTTGGTGAAAATGAGTGCCTTGTCTCGGCGCCCCTTTAAGGCTTGCCCGAGTACCTTTTCAGAGTGACCACAGCCGTATATCGGTGCAGTGTCAAATGCATTGATTCCTGCATCTAGGCTGGCATGAATGGTTTGAATACCGACTGCGTCGTCTGTTCCTCCCCAATACCATCCGCCCAAAGCCCAAGCCCCCATGACGATGGAAGGGGTTTCCAGTTCTGATTTACCAAGCTTGGGCATCTCTTTATCCTGCCTTTTGATTAATCCATCGTATCCCATTTGAGACAGAAAGTTGACAAATCGGTGGCAAGATTTGATTTTTATATATCGACTGTTATATAAAAAACACTAACCAAACCAAACAAACAACCCTAGCTCAAGAGTTCACACAAATGCATCCACTTGTATACACATTGACTTATGCCTTCCCTATTTTGACCATCGCTTCTCTTTGGATGGGTGGTTGGGCACTATTACTTATGCCTGTCATTACCTTTGTTCTCATTCCCATTATTGAGTTGATATGGGATGGTTCGACCTTTAATTTCGAAGATCAACAACTCAAGAGCCGTCAAAAAGAAATTGTATTTGACTGGCTTATCTATGCCATTGTTCCATTGCAACTTGGTGTGGTTGGGGCTTTGGTTTACTTCTGCTCAATTGGTCATTATTCAGTTCTTGAATTTGTGATGGCTGTCTTCTCTGCCGGCTTGTGTTGTGGTGCCTTTGGGATCAATGTGGCCCATGAGTTTGGTCACCGGAAGAACAAGTTCGATCAGTTGTGTGCCAAAATCTTGCTGCTCACTTCACTTTACATGCACTTCTTTATTGAACACAACCGTGGTCATCATGCGCGAGTGGCTACCGAAGAAGATCCTGCCTCTTCTTGGAGAGGGCAAACGCTCTATGGATTTTGGTCTCGTTCGGTCATTCAGGGATACCTTAGTGCCTGGGAGCTTGAGAACAAGCGTTTGCGCAGGCGTTTCGATGTTCCTTGGTTAACGCTTCAAAATGAAATGCTTCGGTTTCAACTTATTCAAGGTGCAGTTGTGGGTCTCATTGCAGGAATTTTCGGCTGGGTTGCGGCGTTGGGATTTGTACTGGCTGCTTGCGTGGGTTTCCTTCTTTTGGAAACAGTCAACTATGTGGAACACTATGGCTTGCGTCGCAACCAAAAGGCCAATGGTCGTTTTGAGCGCGTGATGCCTTGGCATTCTTGGAACTCTAATCATGCCATTGGTCGAGTATTGCTCTTTGAACTCACCAGACACTCAGATCATCATGCCAATCCAGGACGAAAGTATCCCACCTTACGCCACTTTGACGAAAGCCCCCAACTTCCTACTGGCTATCCCGGTATGATTGTACTGGCTTTGTTCCCTCCCGCATGGTTTTCTGTCATGAATCCCCATCTCGACCGTGAACTGAATCGATTGGAGAGTCGAGTAGCCTAACTGCTTGAATATGAAATTATTGAAACCCGCCATGGCGGGTTTTTTTGGTCACCAGTGTGTATTTCATGCGGTATAGAAACCTTGGAGCTTTTTTTATGCCAAAAATTGTTGACCATGAGCAGCGAAGAGTTGAAATTCTCAATGCCAGCTTTGGTGCATTCGCTGAAAATGGCTATGCGGCTTTGAGCATGCGTCAGCTTGCAAAGTCCATTGGCGTAACGACCGGTTCGCTGTATCATTATTTCCAAAGTAAAAATGCGCTCTTTGAGGCCCTTTTTGAACGGCTCCAAGAAGAAGATCTTAGGGCTGCCGCTCAAACATTTTCGAATCAAGTAAGCAAACGTGAACGGGCACAAGCTCTTGTTGCTTTTTTAAACGATCGGTCAGATCGTCTCTGCAAAGCGCTTTTGATAGCGGTTGAGTATCATCGTGTTCAACCCAAAGACGATTCTCAACAGATCATCGAAGACACCATTGAAGGTTATCGGCAAGCTCTCAAAGACAATCTCAACACTGACTCTGATGCCTTAGCAGAACTTTTGCTCAGCGTGATCTTTGGAATACTCATTCAAGGCGCTCTGGCCCCAGAGATTAGCGATCTCAAAAGTCAATTGATGATTTTGCAGGCGTTGACACTGCAGGTCTTGTCATAAGAACCGTCATTCTTCAATTGATTTTCGCTGCCAAAGGCTTTGATATTTTTTTTCGGGATCTTCAGGTGGGTGTTCAATTGGACAAGTGCCTTTGAGGCGTTGGCCGTTGACCAAGGAAATGGCGACCAACTTGCAAGTTCCATTTCCATATTGTCCACTTTCTGAACAGCCTCCTGCTCGCCGAAAGTTCAATCCTTCAAATTCTTTTTTTCGATCAAAGCCTTCATGGACGGCTCGCATCCACCAACCCCATATGGGAGCTGTAAAGTCTGAAGCCGAGGCATGAAGGTTGTCGGGAATGTCGTAACCCAGCCAAAGCGCACTTGAATAATAGGGGGTGGCTCCTACAAACCAAAGATCTTTGTTTTTATCTGTTGTCCCAGTTTTTCCGATTGCTGGGGCCGTGTAACCCTTCTTACCCAATGTTCCCCGCGCTGAGCCTCCCGTACCTGCAGTGATGACCAATCTCATAAGTTCTCTTGTAAGAGTTGCAGTGTATTCAGAGATCACGCGTTTGCCTTTTGCCTCTTTTTGAACATGATTGTGGCCTGTAATGTCGATGGCCGCCTGTACGGGTTGACCACTGACCCAGTACCCCCCATTTGCAATAATGGCTGACATTCTTGCCATTTCAAGCGGGGTGACTTCTGCTTGTCCCAAGGCCAACCCAAGTTCCTCAGGAAAGTCCACGGTATCAAAGCCCAAGCGGTCTGCAAAATCAATGAGAGGTAATGGCCCGCCAAGTTTTTCTAAAAGACTTGCTGTTGCGACATTTTGACTGATCGCAACTGCTCTCGAAAGGGTGGTTGTCTCGGTGTATTTTCCGCCATTATTTCTGGGAGTCCATCCGTTGGTATTCCGAAATGTTTTGCGTTCGTTTGGCAAAGTGTCGTAGGTTGTCCATTTCGGCTTGCCATTGCTGTCTATTTGTTCAAGTGCCAATGCATAAACCATGGGTTTAAAAGATGAACCCGCCTGTCGCTTGGCTTGTGTGGCTCGGCTAAAGTCTGTTGATGCCTCAACAGTACCACCGTAGACGGCAGACAAATAACCCGTCTCGATGTCGATGATTACCGCTGCACCTTCTAGTTTTGGTTCTGGGGGAAGACCAGATAGAGCTCTGAGGTATTCCTTTTCTAAGGTAATGGTGTCTTCAGTCCGTGATTGAAGCACTAAGTCCAGTCCCGTAAAGACATTTAAGCCCGAGCCATATGTTGTAATCGGTGAGAGATTGTCTGTGAGCCATTGGCGAACGGCTTGTACATAAGCGGGATGTTTGGTCTCAGGCAATTGACCAATGGTTGTTTGAATCGGTTCTTTTAAGGCATTTGAAATGTTTAAGCCGTAAATGGTTTGGAGCCGCTGAAGCACGAGGTCTCTTCTTTCTTTTGCTCTTTCAGGATATTTGTCGGGCCGAAATCGCCCAGGTGCTGGTAAGATACCGACCAGTGTTGCCGCTTGGGCCAGTGTGAGTTCAGCGGCTGGAACGGAGAAGTAATAGTGTGCTGCCGCTTCAAAACCACAAATCGAAATCGAGCCATTCTGTCCTAGATAAGGCGTGTTCAGATACATCTGAATGACTCCCTTTTTCCCCAGATAGGTGTCTAAGGTGATCGCCGCAGCCATCTCAAGGAGTTTGCGCTGAATGGTTTTTTCGGTGCGGCTCGACAGGTTGCGATACAACTGCATGCTCAATGTGCTCGCACCCTGTTGATAAGAGCCACCTTGTGCATTTGCCATAGCAGCCCTGAAGAATGCACCAAAATTAACCCCATTGTGCTCGTAAAACTCTGAATCTTCGCTGGCCAATAAGGCTTGAATCAGCACTTCAGGAGCCTCGTCATAAGGCAGATGTATTCGCCATTCCGAATCTGGTCCAAGCAATGGTGCAATTTGGACTGGCTCTAAGGCTGGTGGTATGGTCCACTCACCATTGACATCCGGCTGTTTACCACTTGGAAAAGTGCCTCCTCTTGGAATGATCGTCTCTGTTTTTTCACAGTATTCGCCAGGGTTGGTGGCCGGACAGCGTGGTTCATAGTTTCTGATTTTGGCCTGTTCGACCAATCGAGCTGTCTCGAGTGTCATGGGAATGGGCGCACTCCAAATGTGTCCTGGAAAGCTCCAGCCGGGATGTGCCACTTCATGATGAATGTGCTGATCAAGGAGTTTGATGGTGTCTGTGCGAATCTTTTGCCACAGTGGCACTGCCATCAGTGCGACAAGCATGACAGCAGCTGCAATACTGGCAATGGTGTAAAGCAGTGACCTTTTAAAAAAAAGCCAAAGTCTACTCCAACGGGAAACCGGCGCTGCGCCAGCCATGGGTGCCATCCTTAATGTTGATTGCTTTAGTATACCCGTGTCTGTGTGCCAATTGGGCTGCTTTTGCACTGCGAATGCCGGATTCACAAATGAAGTAGATGGCCTGCTCTGGGTCGTTGCTGAGTGATGAGATTTGGGAACTTAATTTGTCCAGTGGCACATGACGGGCATTTGGGACATGACCGTTCTCGAACTCCTCTGCCGTTCTCACATCGATAATTGTGGCTTCTTTTGAGAGGGGGTAAAAGGTTTGAACACTCATATTGAGCGGTGAAGAGGGTGTTGAATCGAAGTCATCGTTATTGGGGTTCTTGCAAGCCAGAAATAGAATTAGAGCGTATCCAATCATTATGTCTCCTTTGCGAATACGGCGATGCTTTCGACATGAGGGGTTTGTGGGAAAAGATCAACCAGATAGACTTTTTGAAGTTTCCAGCCTCCCGCCTCTAAAATGGGGTTGTCTCTCGCAAGAGAAGCAGGACTACAGGCCACATAGACAAGACTCTTTGCCATACAGTCGGCTAATTTTTGTGCTGCTTTGGGATGTAGGCCAACGCGGGGCGGATCGACCAAAATATGTGCATTTTCTGTATTTTGAAGGTGGTGTAAAAGTGTCTCAACCGATCCAGCATACCACTCACCGTCTACTTGGTTGAGGCGGGCATTTTTTCGTGCTACTTCGATTGCGCCTTCATGAACTTCTATTCCGAGAACCGAATCAAAATTCTTTGACAGGGCAATTCCAAGGGTTCCGACACCGCAGTAAAGATCAAAGAGTTTGCCGTTGGCTTCCGAGTAAATAGAAGACAAGATGTCGAGCAGTTTCTCTGTGCCAGCGGTATTCACCTGAAAGAAAGCATCATAGGGCAGGTGAAACTGATAACTGCCCAGCGTTAAGCTCATCTCTGAGCTTCCAACTAAGACCGATTCGAGACGACCAGTTGCTACATCAGCAATTCCGTCATTAATGACCCACATGATTCCTTTTATCGAGTCACTACAGGCCTCTAGGGTTTCCGCCACATTGCGCATTTCAGTCGGTTGGGCTTCGGAAGAAGTGACAAGGGTAATCCATATCCCATCTCCCTCACGCAGGACAACATGACGCCATACACCCGTGTGATTGTGATTGTTCCATGCCGGTTTAAGTTCAAGGTCTTGAAGCGTTTTGAGGATTTGATTGAGTGGGGTGCTGACCAATGCACAGTTCGGAACGGGTACAATTTTGGAATACCAGCCCCAGGGATGCATCCCTAAA
>JAYYJC010000375.1:0-10000 GCA_036146655.1 Myxococcota bacterium
AAGTGACCCTCAACTTGAACATCCCCACGGCTGTGTTCTGTCTCGTCGAGAAATTGACGGGTTCCAAATGACAGTTCGAGTTTGTTGCGATATGCAAAGCCGTCAGGGGACCCCGAAATTGGTTCAAAGGGCACAGCAGGCCGTTTGATTAATCGTTCCACCATTTTTTGCTTTTCCTGACGCTGCACTTCAAGCGTTGTATGCTGCAGTTGACAACCTCCACATCGCAAGAAAAGCGGACATTTGGCTGGGATTCTCGCTGAGCTGGGCTGTTGGATTTCCAGTAATGTGGCCTTTCCCTTACGAGCAGGTCTTGCGAGAACCCTATCTCCGAAGCTTGCGCCCTTGACGGTCGCAATCTTATCTGATTTTCCCTCGATTGGCCCCGACACACCTTTGGGTTTGAGCCGGTCAATGTGAACGACAATGTTTTTCTTTCTGCGGCGGCCCATTTTTAGCGTACTCTGTAAGACTTGTTGCCCAACTCAACCAAAAGGGTTCTTTTGTCTTCCGGACTGGGGGCTGCTGTAATTGGATGCGCACCGGAAGGCAGATCGCAGGCAATGACCGTTTGCTTCCAGTGTGTTTTGGGATCATGTGGCCCAGTCGGCAGATGAACAGACGGCGCAAGTTCAAGCGTAAAGTGCAATGCGAGCGCCTGTGCTGGACTATCAAGTTCAATATGACCGCTTAATTGATTCTCTTGGAGCCGTAACCGTGCGATTTGCTGTGGATGATGTGTGCCCTCGAGCCAGATATTTTCGGAGCGCAAATAGGCTTCATCACGCATGGGGCTTAAATCTATGCCATCGTCTCGAACTCGAAAGGGTTCAAGTAGAAGATTGGGTCTTTCTGCGAGGCCGAATGCATGCAACTGAATGTGGCTTGGGATGAGTGAAGCTTCTGCTTTGAGATTGCGCTGAATGCAAAGATCTAGTTCACTTGCAGCCCCCTCTGCTAAGGCCCATGCCCCAAAGGTTTCAGTGACAAGCACATCTGCCTTTTCTGAAAGCTGAACGGCCCCAAAGTTTCCCCTGATGAGCTCAACGATCTCTCCGACTCCATTGTGTTCGGCCATAACTGGAATCCAGTCGGCAAAGTCACTCTGCTCAATGGCATAGACCTTGCGAGCGCCCGCCTTGGCCGCATACAAGGCAAGAATACCAGTGCCAGATCCGGCATCGATAACCACATCTCCAGGCTTGACTGTGGCCTCAATCGCTCTACGATAGGCGTCTAGTCGAATCTCGTCGTCAAGCATGCGGCGATGTACAGGAACCCCTGCAAAGTTGTTGAACATCACTTCATTTTCTTGTTCTTCAGGTGACCGCAAAAGCCCAATTTCGATCAACTGATCGAGAACCTGGATGGCCCTTGGGCCCAGCGCATCGGCGATGTCGCTTTTGCTACGAGGTTCCGAGCAATATGCCAGGATACCGGCCACCCAAGACGGTAAGAGCGCACCGACACCAGTGGAGATGGAACGAACCATCATCCGTCCATCGGGTTGAAAATTGGCGCTTAGGTCGCGGGGTCTAATCCAAGTCATGTTTGTTGACATAACCGATCACAGGTCATTTCTACCACAGGTAATCTTGGGTTTTATGAAAAGAGTGCGTTATAATTGCATCCAGCAAATAGCGGTATTTATGGACAGCGTTGAACAAAATCGTCGAGCGGTTGGCAATTGGCTTCTGGCCATGTGTGGCCTTGTTTTGGTCATGATTGTGGTGGGTGGCTTGACCAGACTCACTCAATCCGGACTTTCTATGGTGGAGTGGCAGCCGATTTTAGGCAGCATTCCCCCACTCAATCACGATGATTGGATGGTGGCATTCGAAAAATATCAGCAGTATCCAGAGTATCAAAAAGTCAATCAGGGGATGTCGCTTAAAGACTTCAAGTTCATCTTTTATTTTGAGTACGGCCACCGCATGCTCGGTCGTTTTATAGGGCTCTCTTTTGCACTTCCATTCGTTTATTTCCTATCGAAGAAGGCCATATCACGGTCATTTATGCCCTGGCTTTTCGTTTTGTTTTGTCTCGGTGGCGCTCAGGGTTTGATTGGTTGGTGGATGGTCAAGTCAGGCTTGATTGACCGCCCAGATGTAAGTCATTATCGATTGACCGTACATCTGAGTATGGCATTTATGCTGTATCTTGCCTTGTTGTGGACAGGTCTGAATTATCGCAGAGGCCTGCCCCTTAACCAGCATGTTTCCAAGCGTAGAGCAGCGGCTGCATTGTTGTTGTTGGGCTATGTGACCGTTCAATCTGGTGGTTTGGTTGCTGGATTGAATGCTGGTTCTCAATTCAACACATTTCCCAAAATGGCGGGACAATGGATTCCCGACGGCTTATTCGTTCAGCAGCCTTGGTACACCAACATGACCGAAAATCTTATGACTGTTCAGTTTGACCACCGCATGCTTGCGATCACGACGGCGACACTTTCAATTGCATTTGCCATCCGTCATCTGAGAGGGCAACGCAATTCACGGGTAAAAAAAGCGCTTTGGGGTCTTTTACTGGCGGTTTCTTTTCAGGTGACTCTTGGGATCTCCACACTGTTGTCTGTGGTTTGGCTTCCTTTGGCCTCTGCACATCAGACTGGGGCTGTTGTATTTTTAAGCAGCTTAATATGGGTCCTTCATGAGCTTTCATTTGCTCAGGAAGACTCCCTTGCAACGGAAAGTCAGCTTGTTTCAAAATAAGCATTTGCGCAGTGAAGAAAAAAAGCGTTACATGCACAATGTCTTGACTTTATAGGAGATCTTTCATGTTTAATATTTTAGATGGTAATATCGAACTCGATGCGGCACAATTGACTTCAATTGCTGCAGCGATGAAAGAAATGTCAGCGGTAGACGGCGAGATTCACCCCGAGGAACTTGCAATGATCAATCAATTGACTGAAGGCTTCGAAGTTTCTGATAATACCGATGTTGATGTCAGTCTCTTTCAAAATGTGCAGCAAAAGGACATCTTTTTGAAGTCTGTTGCGCTTGTGGCATTGGCGGATGGCAAGGTGTTGGCCGAAGAAAAAGCACTTCTCGAAAAGTTTTCGTCTCAGTTGGGATTGGACGCTGGCTATGGGCAGTCCATCATGACAGAAGTGGGAATCGCTCTCTTGTCTTACTTTAGGGGAGTTACCGTGACACGCTCAAAAATGGAAGACATTGGCCGCCAGTTGGGTCTAGGTGAACCGGAAATCGCTCAGGCACTCGATCCCATTGATGGTTAATCAAACACCGCATTTAAGGGGTTAGGTGTTCCTTCAGTACATCCATGACTGTACTGTCGAGTTCGGACCACTCTGATCCTTCTGTTTTTGTGACAGTAACAAAGTCATTGATGCCAAAAACAGAGCTGACGCCCTCAATAATCACCAGTGCTTGGGCCAGTGTGTGAGTTGTTTGAGTGCCAGCGGCAGCAGAGAAGCTTTCCGATACCGTCGCCCCGGATATGACATATTTTCGAGCATTGGGGTTGGGGGTGTCCTCAGTATGTACTTCAACAGTTGCTTGGATGGATTCGTTTACTTCTTGTTGATGCGTGTGATCATGGCTGTGTCCGTGGTCGTGGCTGTGTCCGTGGTCGTGGTCGTGGCTGTGTCCGTGGTCGTGACTGTGCCCGTGGTCTTGACGCATCCACTGGGGCGGGTCAGGCTGTGGGGGAGGCGGTGGCCGTGTGGGCGGTGAGGGATCTGGCACATCAGAGCCTTTTAGTACTCGCTTGAGTATGCGAATGGGAAACTTAAGTGCTCTTTTAATCATGGATTCTCCGATTTTTCTAATGAAATAACACAAAATTGTGGTCCACAGGTTTTGTGGTGTGCATGAAATGGGTGTGCCCGCTCACCGATCATATTTTGAAACTGTATCAGTGTATCGATGTTGTTTGTCAATAGCCGTTCTCGCCATTCATCAGGACTTTCGCTGAACTGATTGAAGCGGTGTGAATGAGCAGAAACTTGGCCAGTGGCTGTTGGCATCTCTGCCGATGGATCTTCAAAAAGCGCCAATGGCTGTTCAAAGACGAGAGCAGTCATAATGATGCTGTGTGGGGCGATTAATGGTGCCGCCGGCCAAAAGGCAATTGGTCCAGATTGTTCAAAGTCTTCTGGTGGCTGCCCTTCAAGGGCCCTTAGTGGCCAATGTGCGGGACTGATCAACAATGCATCCATCATCAGCACGGCTATCCCACCCACGGCCAATAAGCGGGTGACTTTTATGTGGGTCATACACAAAATGAGCAATGCTGTGGTGGCGGCTAAGAAGCGATATGTAGCGGCCATATTTGAGAGTGGGGTCAGAGAAGCCAGTGCCCAAGGAAGCGGTATTTGAAAACCCATGATGGGAAACGCTGAGCCTAAGGACAGACCAATGGAACTAATAATCCCGATTGGCAACCATTTGTTTTTGGTCCTTTTCCATCCAGCAATTGCCAGTCCGATGAGGGCGAGCCCAAGGTAACTTCCTGCGGTGGCTTGTAACCACGGCCAGTCTGAATGATAGACTTTCTGCCTTGGCAGTTCTGTAATCTGTTGAAGTCTGGCCAGTGGACCGTTCAGCGGAATCCCGCCATCTTCGGCATGGTTTATGGGAAAAATAAGACCTGATAGTTGTGCCGGTTCTTCAATGCTGGCGGGCGCTGGGCCAATGTGTGCACTTTGGCTGTTCTCAGCGCCGTTGTAATAAGCAAGGCAAAGCGCCGACACGAGTGCGACACTGGTGTAGAGAGGCCATTTGGCAATGTGGGGTTTAAGAAATGGGATGGTGCACAGAAGACCCGCCAATAAAATGTAAGGTGAACATGCTGCACAAAGCACAAGGCCAAAGGCAAATCCGATCCAATGCTGTTTTTTGAGGGTTGTTGCGGTCAATAGAATCGGCCACACGGCCACATTTTCCCACTGACCATTGCCAAGTGCAACCATGTGAACAGGATTGAGAATGGCAGCGGTGGCAATGAGGTAGAGGTTTCTTCGGGGTTGTTCTGGAAAAAGCATTGCGCTTCCAATTCCCTGAAGGGCCAGCCAGAGCCATACTGCAAAGTGTGTGGCGGCCACAGCGTTCCAAAAGGAAGACAGAATTTTTGCCAACAGTAGGGTCGGGATGGCGATAAACTGGGCTGGGATTCCGTCCGGATAACCAAGACTCTCAAGTCGAAAAGGATGATTACCACTGAAGGATGCTGCAGACAGGGCATGCAGTCCAAAGTTTGGATCAAGCGTGGCGGCATTGACAAATGGAATGCACGGCCAACGGGCGATGGCCGCCAGTAAGAGCGACCAAACCGATAAAGCGATCCAGTTGCGCTTATCCACAATCAAGCCCAGAATTCAAAATGGTGCTGATTACGGACATCACGGTTCAGGGAAGTGGTTTCGAAGTCTTGAACACATGGCATAGTCTATCATTGATTCCAATATTTGGCAGCCTCACACCGTGAACGGATTTGAGCGAAATTCTGGTGTTATTGTATATTGCTGTGGCAAAATTGGAACTCGATTTTGTCGATGCTCTTGCATCTTGATATTGTCTTTTACAAACTAGCACTTATGTCTTATCTAGTGATTTTTTGGAAAGGTATTGAATGGGCACTGGAAACTTAGGTTATTCGGAACGCAATGACAGTTCTCCGACATATGTCAACAATGAAGAACTCGGTGTATGTGAGGTTCCTCAAGGACCAGACAATTCAAGCCAAAGTGAGAACTTAAAATCACAGAATGAAAATGCCAAGGCGACCGAAGCCGTTCGCAATCTTGGTCAAGTAAAGTCACTGTCACAAGCCACAGACATTGTTGGCAGCGTCATTGACGCACTCGTGCCGCGTAGTGGCGACAAGGCCAAGGTAGAGTTCAACATGAACATACCCATTCATCCATCCAATACGGTTTTCTTTTCGTTGAAATTGGTGGGTGAAGCAGCCCGCAACAGTGAGAACAATGTCAAGCTTCGAAATGAAGTTCAGCTCGGGGTTATGGGAAAGATTGAAATCGACGCTTGGATCATGGAGATCGAAGCCCATTTGAGGGTTGCCGGAGTGGGTTACATTGAGTCAGTGGGTTCTAATGGCTCAGAAGCCTTTAACTTTTTGGGGCTGGCCATTCGAGAATCCGTTGCCAACTTCAGCGAAAGAGGTGCCAATTTCTTGATGGACGGCGCCAATCGGGACAACTTGTTTAAACGCATGGGGTCGGGTGAATATGCCGAAGCAGGTCTTGGAATCGAAGCGAGTGCTGGATTAAGCATGTCAGCTGATGATGGCTCAACTTCAGGAGGTGTCAAATACCGTGATACCGCAGCCACTCGCTATACCTCCACTGAAGGCTCTTCGGAGACCAATGAAACCGCAATACGAACCCAAGAACTTGCCTTATCTGGCAGTTCAAGTGGTCGGCCAAAGCTGGGATTAAGTGGTAAAGTCAAATATCAAACCATTGGCTCTGGTTATTCCATCGACGGCATCATCTCTGGAGATGGAGAGTTTTCGGTGGCGGAACTCGATGCCATTTTAATTTCTACCACTTGGGTCTCTGGAATGATGACCACATTTGCGACCTTAATCAAGAATGGGGCCAACATGTTTGGCGGTAACAAGGCTCAACAAGTGGGTCAGATGGCAAGCCTGATACGCGATACCAGCGTTTCCAGCATTGTGTTGTCTCACTATGCCCACGACGCACTGTCTCGTCTAAAGAGCTTTAATGGGCTCAATATTGGTCACAAAGTAACCGTAATGGGCAGTTACTCCAATGGCCAATTTGGGGGAGAGATCTCTTTAGAAAGGTATTCAGAGATCGAGTTTGGGAGCTCAACTGACTGGATTAATCTTTTACTTCAAAACATCGATCCCGTAATCACTGTGAAGTTCTAATGAGTATTCACAACGCCCATCCCGTAAAACTCGGTAACCTGCTTGTTTTGTCTACAGCTGACAATTCCATTCAATTAAACAACGCTCATTTGCATGTCGAATATGTAGAAGGCAGTGAAACCGAGGTCGACATTCGTGTGACCTTTGAAGGTGACGAAGCATTGTGGTCTGAAATTCAACAGCGGTCGTTATTTGGTGTAATACCGGAGAATGTGGGTTCCATATTTGGTGGACAGTTCAAAAGCCATCAGCCATTGCTTTTTGAACTCAGACAGCGCACGACGACCACGACTTTTGTCGGAATTATGACAGAGCATCCTTTAGATGCTGCCATCCAAATCATCCAAAGCCCATTGGACTCAGAGTTGCGTTTGGCCAAAAATTATCAGTTGGTGGCAGTCAAACAGCAATTGTTTCCAGGGACATTTATCGGACTCCAGATTGCGCACCCTGAACCCCAACGATTCGACGATTACGAAATAGAATCACCTGATTCTATCCCTCAAAATTCAGATATTCAGGCCGTACAAGACAGATTGCTGGCAGATTTTGAGGCTGCTTTGAAGCCACCTACCAACTCGTAGCACCCAAGACCAAAAAGGCTGCGCCTGTTTCTGCACCTGCAGAGTCCTCCCCAGGTGCACCTATGAGGATGTCACTTAGACCGTCTCCGTTAATGTCTCCGCATGCCAAAGCGGCACCAGCACTGTGGTCTGGTCCCGCACCCACCCATTTGGCATAGGTGTTTTGAAGGGAGATGGTTCCATAATCGGGACCAAAGGCAACAAAAGCAGCACCTGCTTTGGTACCTGCGGTGTCGTCTTCTGGGGCACCGATAATGAGATCCGAAGCCCCGTCTCCGTTGACATCATTACACGGCGCCACAGACCAGCCTGCATAGCTCAAATCATTGTTGCCCACATATTTGACATCTGCTGTGCCGATGTCCTGTGTGGTAACCGTTTCAGCTGGGCCAAAAAGCACATATGCTGCGCCAGCTTGTGTCGCCAAACTGTCTTCGCCTGTTGCCCCAACAATGATGTCGTCCAAACCATCCCCATTGAAGTCTCCTGCATTAGAAATGCTTTGACCAGCAAAGTGAAATGACCCTTCTCCTTTATATTTTCCTTCTGCATAGTACAAATCGATGTCACCAGAAAATGGACCGTGGACCACATAGGCTCCACCAGATGCGTTGCCACCGCCATCGTGGCCATATGCACCGATGATGGCGTCATCGATGCCGTCTCCGTTGACATCTCCAAAGTCAACATCATATCCCGCATAGTCAAAATTGCTTTCTCCGATAAAGCGGGCTTGGGCCGTTCCAAGGTCTATTTCACCACTGTGAGGCCCCTGCATCAAATAGACAACGCCAGGCCCATTTAATCCACTTTCATCTGCATTGTATGCCCCAATTAAAATGTCATTGGCACTGCCGTCTCCAGAAAAGTCTGCACCGCCGACTGTCGCCCATCCTGAGAAGTCTTCTTCATCCTCTCCAACAAATATGGCTGCAGCCTGATCTAGGGAAATGTCGCCAGAGATTGGACCATGTATAAGATAGGTGGCTCCCGCATCAGGAATGTCAGGTGTTCCCACTTTGTCAAAGCCATATGCCCCGACTAGAATGTCGTCATATCCATCGGCATTGACATCGGGAATGATGTTGACATCATAGCCAGCGTAGTCTCGAATATTGACCCCGTACAATCTGGCGTCTGCCGTGGTTGGAAGGGAGAGGTTACCGCTGACGCTGCCATGTAGCAGGTAGATCATTCCTGAAGAATTGGAATAGACATCATTTCCGTATCCCCCGATAAGAACATCGTTAACGCCATCCCCATTGACATCTCCGCCCATTGAAACGGAGGTACCTGCATAATCATATGAAAAATGGCCATACATTCGGGCATGTGATCCTGCCAAGTCGAGCTCTAACTGACAGCTCAGATCCCCACCATCACAATTGTTGTCTATTCCATCCTCGCACACCTCAACAACATCGGGATTGATGCTTGAGCTGCTGTCATTACAGTCTCCACCCTGTGTGACATAGTTGGTGCTGGGTGGATCACAAGCAATCACAAGTGTCAGCGAATCTCCGTATAAGTCCCCATCTGAATCGACGAACCAAGTGCTGACATCGACCGCATCGTTTTCATCTTCCGTGCCATCACAGTCATCGTCTTCTCCATTGCAATATTCGTCGGCGTTGGGATACTGCGAATTGTCTCCGTCATCACAATCACCAGCTGTGTTGACATAACCAGCGGGCGGATTGCATCCCGCATAGACCAACGCACTGTTTCCAAATGTGTCGCCATCTGCATCAAGGTACCAGAAACTCTGAGAGCAGTCATTGACCTGAATGGTGGTTAACTTGTCTGTGCTGAGCCCGTCGGTATCGGTGACTGTGGCCGTAATGATGTGTGCGCCTGCAGAAAGGGTACTGACATTGCTCAATGCCATGCCTGACGAATCAGCAAAGCCGCTGGCAAAGTTACCATCGAGATCGCTCACCCACTGAACTTCCAAAAGAGTGCTGGCATCTTCCGCATCGGACACTTGGGCAGTAAAAGTAATAATGTCATCAGTGCTGAATACTTCATTGAGGCTTGGGGTTGCTATATCGATGACAGGGGGTTCGCTGATGGTATGTAGAATAAAGTCCGTACAAACAGCACCGGTTTCATCGGTGACCGAAAGCGTAATGGTGTGTACACCACCGCTGAGGTCTTCCGTGCCATAAGCGACTTCTCCTTCTGATGTGGGTGAATTATTTCCCAATAAACCATCAATATTTGAACTCCATTCTGCATAGAGTTCGTTGGCTGGAACATCCGGATCTGTTGCAATGCCTCTGAGTAAAACAAGTGTCCCCAATTCAGATGTACTTGCATCATCTGGCGCAACAATGTCGCACATTGGCATTTGATTGGGGCCACCAACTGTGATGTTTACGGCTTCAACGCTTTCATTGCCTTGTGGATCCTCCACCGACATTGTAATTTGGTGCTGTCCTTCACTCAGATAGGTGGCATCTTCTAGAATGCCATCTGTGTTTGGCGAAGACGCAATAGTCAGACTGCCATCGAGATCAGAAGTCCAGTAC
>JAYYJC010000376.1:0-10000 GCA_036146655.1 Myxococcota bacterium
ACCCGAAGATCTTCAGGATCTGCTTCTGCATCTGCCACCTGTGCCTTGAAAGTGATGGCCACATCTGAATAATATCGCCCCAAAGGTTCTGGACTCACAATGGTGCCTTCCGGTGGTCCAGATGGAATAACTTCTAATGTGACTTCGTCACTGCGAATGACGCCTTCGGGATCTTGCACCTCTAAGGTGACGGTTTCTTCTGCAAGACTTAGCGCAGCATCGCATTGTGTGGTGCCATCTGCATTTGCCAATTCAGGCCCGCAAAGGGTCTGGGCATCTGTCCGCCAGGTGACAGTCAGTTCCGCTGATTCATGATTTGGATCTGTTGCGGTGCCTCGAAATTGCTGAGTGTAATTTTCAAGAACCAGTTCTTCGTCATTGTGAGATAAAATCTTTGCATCTGGTGGTGAGTTGAAAACTTGAACGGCTTGTGGGTCGTTTCTGCATCCACTTCCGAGCAATAAAAAAATCATGGTCATGATATGAGTTCTCCGTCTTGCACTCATTATAAATAATCAGGCGCCAAGTCAAAATAGAAATGCGATGAAAATATGTGTTCAACTGTACATAGATTACAAAGATACGCCAAACAGATCATTTGTCATGCGTGTTGTCATCCCAATGATGAAGAGCAACTTGTTTAATCACATGTCAACAACAATCGTATATTTAGAGTGTCCGTTACATCATTTTTACTCACCAATTAGGAGAAATCATGTCTGTCATTATCTGGTTTTTGGCATGTGTGTCCGAGCCTTCTTCCACCCAAGCCAACCCAACGGACCAATCCACCAATTCAGAGCATGAACACGCCAGCGTAACGCAGCCGGTTGAACACACACAATCGGCGTCGACAACAGCAGTCCAACGAATGATTTATTTGACCGATCTGTCCAGTTTGAAAACAGGAAATGGGGCGCTATTGAAGGCTGTTCCACGGTCTTTTGGTTCTGAAGATGGCCCTCAAAAGGCGTTAGATGTACTGTATTTGGGACCAACACCAGATGAAACAGATCTCACTTTAACAACCTGTGGGTCCACTAGCGCAACCATTCAGCACCTCAACAACGGCGTGGCTTATGTGCAACTCAACGGGGAGTGTCACGGGTGTGGCACCCATTCTATTTTCGATTCGATTTCGGCAACCCTCAAATCATGGCCCAATGTATCAACCGTCGTGGGTTTTGGTCCTGATGAACCCGTGCGAACTGGTATCGCCGAAGACAAGTATCCTCGTTGTTTGGAGCCCTAAAGCTGCGACTGTATGAATTGACGGATGTGATGTGCTGCGAGTTTTAGGTTGGCCACTTGAGTTGTACCGGACGATTTTCTTGGTTTGAAACTGTGCTCTCCATCTGGAACCCATTCGATTGAAATCTGCTTGGACAGTGTATAGCCTTTGACTTCCTCTTTTTTACCAAAAGGATCTCTTTCTCCTTGGAGAATGAGTGTCCGGCATTGAAGATGTTCGAGGTGTTTGGTCCGTAGTTTGTCTGGTTTTCCAGGCGGGTGAAAAGGATAACCAAGGCAAATAAGACCAGATACATTGTGCGAATCTGCCAACATGCTGGCGATTCTACCGCCCATCGACTTTCCCCCGATGTAGATTTTGGCAGGTCGCAATTGTTGCAATTCGTGTTCAAATGTTTCCAACAGCACTTTTTGAGTATTGGGTGCCTTTTTTTTGCCTTGCTCTCGTTGAAGTGTCATATAGGGGAATTCGAAACGAATGACCTCTATGTCTGGTCCCGCGCAAGCCTCTGCGATTGAGCGCATAAACTCAGTATCCATCCCTGCACCTGCACCATGAGCCAGTAGTAAAATGGTTGGGGCATTTGGTGATCCATTGTGTATAATTCGTAAAGACATGGGCATCGTTTTAGGTTGTGAGATAAAAATAAAGCGAAAAAGACTAGCCGATCGGTGATTCGGGACCTTTATTGAATAAGATATATAGGGATGGGCAATATGAGCCAACAGTACCAAGAGAAAAAACAGCAAAATAGCGCCAATGCTCAATCTGGCAATGCCCCTCTCTTGGTTTTGAATCCAGAAGAGCTTGAGTCCCTTGAGGCTGTTGAGTTACAGGCTCTCCAAGGCAATGCTCATGTGGCATCTGGAGTGGTTCCAGAGTCGGAAACCATTAATCCAACCTCCAATGCACCCTGGAGCAGCAACATATTTTCAATGGCGTCAGATGCGACCCAAGGCATCGATTGGGACACCCAAACCGGATCACAGTACATCCTTGATGGCGAAGTTCGCACAGAGAGCACACACAATCCATATGCACTTCCAGATGAGAAAGTTCTGTTCGACAATGGCATCGGGAAAGTGACTTGGGAACATGCGACCGATATTGATAATTACAGCGGTTCGACAGCTAATTTGGGGCGAGAAGGGTTTCGGGAAAGCTCTAGAAGTGTGACCACCAACGATCACATTGTTCAAGAATCGAATCAGTTGACCAATCAAATCGATGGGTCAATCAATCATGATGCACTTGGCATTACGGGTGGGTCTTCTGCTCAAATTGGCTATTCTGACAAAGTAACGGTTGTTTCTGGCGAAGCCGTTCAAACCAACAATTCTGAAGCACCGTCTACTGTTGAAGAACGAAACAGAAGACTTGATGGTGGCTTTATGGTGGTCAAAGACAACGAAGCCAATCAAGTTTCTGCAAACATTAATGGTGGATACAATCGCTCCACCATGATCAACAATGGGGAATCTATTGCCACAGTTGACCGTGGTGCAGAAAGTAAAAACGAAGTCATACTCATTCAGGATACTTCAGGTAATAAAGCTGTCGTGGTGGCAAATGAACTGGCTGGTACAGTTGGCCATTCGAACCAAAAGATTGAAGGCAACCAAGTTCTAACCGACAAAGTGTATACCAAAGGCAGCGCTGGACAAAACACCACATTTGTAAGTGGAGAACGCTCAACCACATTGAGTGCCGGTTTGGATGTGGGTGGCTCACAAACCACTGAAGAACAGGTTGGTTCTCAAAATATTACCGAAACCACAGGTGCAAAGGTCTCACTGGAAAAGAGTCAAAACATTGACAGCGGTGCATCGTCCTCAGGTGTCAGTCTTTCAGGTACACAAAGTACCTCTGTTGTCGAAAATGTTGACACCCAATCAAAGGTGCAAAATGTCAAAGCCCATGAAGGGACTGTTTTTGTGCAAAAGGCCAAAAATGCGGAAGGAGAAAAGGTACTTACCGTTGGTGCACAGCATGGATATACCGCTTCAGATCTCAATGTAAATAAAGACGAACAGGGAAATGTTTCAACAGAAAAATCCGAGTGGAAAACCAAGAACAAATTGAGTGCGACGGATCAACTTAAATTGAGTGCTGAGAGTCGAGTCAGCCATGAAACCGCCGTGGGTGAAACAAATGCCGATGGAACTTCACGCTCAGATTCTATTATCGATGAGGTCGGTGTCAAAGCAGAAACAGGAGAGGACATATCTCTTGAAGAAGCCAGCGCTACCCTTCAACTCTCTCGAACGCACGCTGACAAAACAGAAAGTTTTAATGAACTCAACGAGAAGGTCACAGAATCCAACAGCAAAAAAGTGTCTCTGTCTGGAACAAGTGCCAAAGACAAAGATGGCAAATTCACCCATGGGGTTGGTTTGTCGGCCAAAGATCAAAATATTGTTGAAACCATTCACGCAGATGGCTCTAGTACACGAGATAAGGCCATCAACCAAGCATCGATCGATTCAAAGAAATCACTCTCTGTGTCTACTCAGCGAGAGCACATTGAAAACATAAAAAAAGAAAAACTAACAGACAACACAACACTGACGACGAACAAGGGCAAAAGAGTGCTCAAGGCGGGTGCATCCACGGTCATAGATGAAAACGGCAAGCGCAAATACATCGCCGAAGGATCTGCCTCCTACACCACTTATGAACAAATGGTAAAACACACCATCAATCCATTGGCAAAGAAGCTTGAAGGTTTAAAACTTGGCGACAAGGATGTGGATGGCGAAGACCGTGTTCGAATGCTCCAGCGAGCACTTAAAGCAGCAGGTGCCTCCATTGATGAAGATGGTGAGTTTGGTACGGCCACTCAATCCGCCCTTGAGGATTTTCAAAGAATCCACGGTTTGGAACCCACAGGGGTTGTCGATATACCGACAGCAGATCTCTTTCCTCGAATTGGTCTGTTGCAATACGGTGCCACCATGACAGCAGGCTGGCATGTAGGAAAAGCAGATGCCTCCCTGAAAGCGGAAGCCCAATTTAATGGAGACCAAATCAAGGTCAAAGGTGTTGCAGGTGCCAAGGTGACCATGGTCGGTGGAAATGCAAAAATTGAAGTCCCAGCGGTCGAGAGCAACCTCGGCGGTGAAAAAATACAGGCCATTACCACTGTGGGTGTGAGTTCTTCTGTTTTGGCAGAAGTCAATGGGACTGTTGAACTTGACATCGACAAGTCTGACGGCGTAAATGTGGGCGTCGGTGGTGAGCTTAAAGCTTTTGCAGGTGCCAAAGCGGGTGTTGAAATTGGTTCAGAACTGAGATGGTTGAGAAACTCCTCTTCTCATTATGGCGAAATGATCAAGCAATACGCCAAAACCCTTCCAGGAACATGGGATGACATGCTTGTTGACAAGGTTCCAGAAGAGATATGGCCTCAACTCGCCACATTGTTGGTTGGATTTGGTCGATCGAAAATCATGTTTGCTTCTGCCGGTGTAGAAGGTTCAGCCGGAATTGGCGCTGAATTCAAAGTCTCGACAGGGGTGAATGACGGCATGCTTGAAGTGGGCGGTAAGATTGGTGGCACCTTTGGTTTAGGCGCAGGGATCAAAACAAAGGTGGGACTAAATCCAGTTGATGGGGTTCGTTTTGTTGGTGTTTTGGGTATGAAAGGAATGAACTGGCTCAGTGACGCCATTCCGGAGGCTGCTGCTTGGTTTGAACAAGTTGTTGATGAAGTTCAAATCCAAACAGACAATTACCTGGAAAATAAAAAACAAAATGGTGGATTTAGTGGCTTTGCTGCGGGTGTGGTTGACTTTTTCGGAGATGATCTGTTAAACCTCTGGTAGTCTCAAACCGGAGTCTTAAATGTCTTTTGAAGACGATGTCAACACTTGGGTCGCACAGGCTAAAAAGCTGTATGATGAGCGGGAATTGACGCCTGCGGAGCAATTGTTTGACCGTGCGTTGCGTTACATGCCGTATCATGAAGACGCCTTGCTTGGGTGGGGACTATTGTATGCTGTTACTGGTCGAGGTCCACTTGCGCTTCAAAAGATACAGCAGACTCAAAAGGAACATCCCGATAAGCCCGGACCTCATCGAGCCATCGGCACATTGTTGCGTGTCTCTGGTAAGTTCCAGATTGCAGAAAGCTACTTCACTCAGAACTTACCAACGGCATCGAGTGAAGTTAAACCGTACCTGCTCCTTGGCCTTGCAGAGGTCTACGCTTGCCAAGACAAACATTCCGAGCTCAAGCCATTGATCGCTGAACTTGCCGATTACCCCAATGTAGAGGTCTTATTGCAGGCTCAATTGTGCTTTGAATTGGGTCAAGTCAACGCACTGCAAAGACTGGCCAATCTCAACACAGAACCTCCATTAGAAGAGACAATTTTGGGAATGGCTGCCGAGTTAATCGGAGATATGACAGCCGCAGGGCATCATTACTTTACTGCTTCAGAAGCTGAACATCCCACTTGGATTGCTCTGAATGGCTTGGCAGCCATGTGGCTGAATGCGGGTGAGACAAACCACTGCCGAAGTTATCTTGAAGACGCAGAAAAACTCGCTCCTGAAGCACCTGAAGTGGTCTTTACCCGTGCCTGCTACTACCGTGTACAGGACAATAAAGAAGGGGCAAAAAGACTCCTTGAACAGATCATTGCCACTCCCTCCGCCTTTGGACGAATTAAAAGGCTGGCCAAGCAAATGCTCGCAAAGTAATTGGTGATTATTGTGTTGGCGTCGCAGATGATTCGCTGTTGAGTTCTGTCAAGCCCCACTTGTCTAGCAAAAAAGCATATTCAAAAGCAAGATCTTCGAGGTAGCCATAACGGCCTGAGTTTCCGCCATGACCCGCACCCATATTGGTTCTGAGAAGAAGTTGGTTCGTGTCTGTCTTTGATACCCGCAGTTTGGCCACCCATTTTGTGGGCTCCCAGTATTGAACTCTTGGGTCATTGAGGCCGCTGGTAACCAGTAAATGAGGGTAGTTCTGCGATGTGACATTGTCATAAGGGGAATATGAAAGCATGTAGTCAAAATAGTTTTTTTCTGCTGGATTTCCCCATTCTTCCCATTCGCCTGTGGTGAGTGGAATGCTGTCGTCGAGCATGGTGGTGACAACATCGACAAATGGGACATCAGCGACCGCTGCATTGTAGAGATCAGGACGCATATTAATGCTTGCACCGATGAGAAGGCCGCCTGCTGATCCTCCAATAATTGAAAGTTTGTCGCTGTTGGTGTAGCCTTGTTGGATGAGTCCTTCCGAAACCGCTACAAAATCCAGAAAGGTATTCTTCTTTTTGAGAAACTTGCCATCTTCGTACCATTGACGGCCCATCTCGCCGCCTCCACGAATGTGGGCCATTGCAAAAATGACACCACGGTCCAATAGGCTGAGACGAGAGGATGAAAAATAGGGGTCTAGCGATGCACCGTAGGAGCCATAGCCATAGAGGTAAATGGGCTGTGGCTGTGATCGGTCAAGATCTTTACGGTAGACAATGGACACAGGTATTTCGACGCCATCGTGTGATGGAATGAAGATTCGTTCAGCGGTGTATTGGCTCCTGTCGTAGTTGTTGACCGGATGTTCTTTCAATATTTCTTGTGTATTGGTGTCAAGATCTAGTTCAAATGTGGACGAGGGAGAGACCAAAGAGGCGTATCCATAGCGAAATTTTCGTGTTTTATAGCTTGGGTTACTGCTTCCGTAGATCAGGTAGGAGGGTTCAGGCAGTGAAATGATGTAGTCTGATTTATTTTTGAAATCGATCACGCGGAACTGATCCAGCCCATTGGCCCGTTCAGATAAAATCCACTGATCTTGGTAAATGTCAACGCCTTGAAGTTGGACATCTTTACGGTGTGGAATCTCTTCGACCCAATGACTGCGATCGGATTGTTGAATGGGAGTTCGCATGAGTTTATTGTTGAGGGCGCATGAGGTATGAACGCCATTTTCGTCGTCACAATCGTTGGTCACAATGATGAAATCGTTTCCATGATCCTCAGGCCAATACTCCATACCTGCGTGCCGTTCGGAAATGACCGTCAGGTCTTTCTCAGGGCTGTCTGCTGAGAGATAATGGACTTCAGATGTCAGTGTCGATGCAGAATAAAAGTAGAGGAACCGTTCAGAATTTCCTTTCCAAAAGCCCACTCGAAACAGCTCATCTTTCTCTTCGTAGACAAGGGTTTCGGAGCTTTTTTGTCCCAATGTGTACCGAAATATGCGGTCTGGTCGAAGGGCATCATCCATCCGACTGTAGAAGAGCGTTTGGTTGTCATTGGCCCACATGATGCGGCCGACCAACGCCTCTTGACGGTCTGGTAGGATCTCTCCAGACTCTAGATTTTTGATTTGGAGCTCATAAATTTCTCTGCCATTGGTGTCTGTCGTGTAGGCGAGCATGGAATGATCATGACTGACAGCCAGTGACCCCAGGTCAAAATATTCGAGTCCTTCTGCGAGTTGATTCTCGTCTAGAATGATCTCTTCTTCACCGTCGAGGCTCAGATGCTTGCGGCAGTATATTCGATAGGGTTTTCCACTTTCCGTTCGGCTATAATACCAATAATCTCCATCTTGGTATGGCACGGTCTGGTCATCTTCTTGAATGCGAGAGAGCATTTCATCAAAAAGCTGTTTACGCATGGGCTCAAGCGGCTTTGACTGTTGTTCTGTGTACTCATTTTCAGCTTCAATGTAGTTGATTACTGCTGGATCGGTTTTATTACGAAGCCAATAATACGGATCAGATCGTTCGACACCGTGTTCAGTGTGAGTGTGAGGAACAACTGTGGCTTTTGGTGGCGTAGGAATAGAAGTCTTGTCTGACATGGTGGTATTTTTAGGACATGCAAGGAATAGTGTGAATAGAAGCATTGGGATCAAAGGGCCTTGGGCGTTGAAAGATTCTAATGGGATTGGGTAGCCTGAACGCATATAGTGCGTTATATGGGCTCTGTTTGTATGCAAAAGTTAAGTCGAGTGTCATATCACTGCTTTCCTTTTGGCATTTTATTGTATTTCGTGAGGAGCTGTCATGGCTAAAAAAACCCCTAAAAAAGACATCGTATATCGCTATGTTGTGTTTAAAGACTCAAGCGCTGACTTTGAGTTCTTAACCCGTTCAACTGTTCAAACGGAAAAGACCACAACTTGGAAAGATGGCAACGAGTATCCTCTCTTCTTACTCGACATCTCGAGTGCTTCTCATCCCTTCTACACGGGTAAAACCAAGATTGTTGACACTGCTGGTCGTGTTGAGCGCTTTAAGCGCAAGTATCAGCAGCGATAAACAACAGTTGACAAGTCAAACTTTTGAGACCATAATATTGTAAGGAATCGATCATGGGTAAGAAAAAATCACAAGGCCGTCAAAACATCACTCTAGAATGTACAGAAGCTCGTAAACTGGGTCTCACACCTTCTCGGTATGTAACCAGCAAGAACAAGAAGAACACCACTCAGCGTCTTGAACTTCGTAAGTACAATCCATTTCTTAAGCGCGTTACCGTGCACAAGGAAATCAAATAAAGTGATCCTCATGGATTGCCATCGCATTTCTCGCGTTGGTCAAAGGCCACATCGCAATCACATGCGATGTGGTTTTTTAATTGTCTCTTATTTGCTAACCGCTTGCACAGACGACAAACCTGTGGCATTCCCAGATGGTTTAGAACCACTTGAAGACATCAAAGTTGAGGCTCCAGTGGGAACCACGGCTGATCCATTTCCAGAAGAAATCAACTGGGTTTCAGGAGATGAAGGTGATTATGGATGGATTCATGCGCGAGGCTACATAAAATCCTCACCCAGTCAAACATGGGCTGCTCTTCGGGAGCCAACGGTCTTTGTAGATATAGACAAAGTCGTTGAATACACTGTCGAAGAACAAAATTCAAGCGAATATGATTATGTCTATGTGGTTGACAATCTTGTCGAAGATATTGTCGATGTGGAGTTTGTGGTGGAATGGCGTCATGGGGTTGTCGATGGTGAGCCAAACGAACCCAATATGGTGGGTGTGCGGTGGCAAAAGGTAAGTGGTACAGAATTTATCGAATCACTTGAAGGCTCCATTGTTCTGCTTTCTGTGAAAGATGAACCCAATATTACCGAGGTACAAATCATTGAGCATTTATCGGCTCTGATGGATCAAGAAGACAATGCCATTGATTATGTGACCGGATTATACAACCGCTGGCGCAGCTACTAGTCCTGCGCAATTCTTCCATCTAGATTGAACTTAAGGAGTGATGTTTGACGATGCATCCATTTCCCAGTCTTCGAATAGAAGCCCATGCCTTGGTTCCCCAAGGCAGTTTTGCTGAGTCTCAAGCTCAATATTTAAATCCTGAACACCAAACAGTGGATGATCTCAATACTCTATTGAGTGCAAACAACATTGGTGTCGTGGCTCACTTTTATATGGATGCTGAACTTCAAGGCGTCTTGTCTCGATGTCAATGGCCACATATCTATGTTGCGGATTCGCTGTTGATGGCCGACCACGCCGTAAAGATGGCTGAGGCAGGAGTGTCCAGTATTGTGGTCCTTGGTGTAGATTTCATGTCTGAAAATGTACGGGCTGTTTTAGATGCAGCAGGTCATACTGAAGTCCCTGTCTACCGCGTTTCTGAGCGTGAAATTGGCTGCTCACTCGCAGAATCAGCAGAAACACTGGCTTATGCTGCATGGCTTGAACAGGCTCGTCAAAGCAAGAATCCGCTTCATGTCATCTACATTAACACATC
>JAYYJC010000377.1:0-10000 GCA_036146655.1 Myxococcota bacterium
CTTGAAGGTCAAAGCCCATGCCCATAAGGCGGTACCGACCATTACTTGTACATCTTCCAATGTCATCCAGACCATCCTCCAAGCAACAGCGCAAGACCCCACCATTGGCATTTGGTATGGACCGGACACTTATATGGGCCACAATCTTAAAGTCATGCTGGAGCAATATTCCAAATTGAGTGACTCTCAAATCTCCGCCATTCACCCACAGCACACTCAAGCCAGCATAAAGCGCCTTCTTCGTCAATTTCAATATTTTAAACAGGGAAATTGTGTGGTGCACCATATGTTTGGTGCAGATGTCGTGGCTCAAGTGCGAAGACATTATCCAGATGCTTTTCATACTGCGCACCTCGAGGTACCTGGCGAAATGTTTGAGTTGGCTGTCGAAGCACAGCGTGCTGGCCGTGGTGTCATTGGCTCGACATCAAATATTTTAAACTTTATTCTGTCTCAAACTGAGATTGCAGCACAGAATCCAGAATCTGCCACTGTTTCGGTCGTCTTGGGAACAGAAGCCGGAATGATCACAGCCATTGTGCGTCAGGTACAAGCCAAGTTACAGGCCCTTGGGCGGAACGACATTGCTGTTGAAATCATCTTTCCTGTGTCGTCTGAGGCCGTTGCCCAAGAGGACTCCTTTGGGATCATTCCAGGGGTTGCTGGTGGTGAAGGGTGTTCTACAGCCGGGGGATGTGCAAGTTGCCCCTACATGAAAATGAACACCCTCGAGGCACTTTTTGATGTGGTTGAGCAGAGTGGCAATGCCAATGAACTTTCAAGTTTTGAACCCAAAAAATATCACACTCAACTGGATGGTCGAAGCATTGCTTCAATGGGTGGAGAACCCATTTTGTTCATGAGACATTTTCAACGGACTGGAAAGATGTCTGATTCCTTGATGGCGATGGTGAATCCTTCAGCGCTTTGAAGGTGGTGGTTCTGCAGGCTTAAGCAAATCCTCAGGATTGTTGAAGTAGTGTTTAATCCCTTTGGTCATGCGTCCGATGTGCACCCCATCTACAACTCTATGATCAAATGTTCCGGAGACAGGTAAGACAGTGGTGATCACAATCTCTCCGTCTCGAACCACCGGTTTCTGCTCGACATAGCCAATGGCCATGACAAAGGCCAGATTGCTGGCAGGCATGAGGGCAGGAATGCCGTAGCTCAGCCCGAGTGGTCCCAAATTACTGACCATCATCGATCCAAACATGTTCTTGTTTAATCCTCCTTTCAAGGGAAAGCCCATCTCATAAACCAAGTACCGCATGCCTTGAAAGATCCATCGCCTCATGGGCCAAGGAACCACTGCCAGCCCTTTTCTTTTGGCCATCGCTTCGTCGTCTTTGCCTGAGCGCCGATCATTGACTTTGGCATTCATTTCAGCACTCAGTTCAAGAATAGACTTTTTGTCCGCATCGTGTACCCGTACGGTGGTTAGGTCTTTGCCACCGACCAGAACGGCGGCTGAGATGGTTACTTTGGGACGCTGATAGACCTTTCCCCACTGTGCGTAGCAGTTGAGTTCAGGGACCCAAGTGCCCAATACATGGCCCATGGTGGACATGTAATAGTGAGTTGCTGTTACATGATGGCCTTCGCTGTTCCATTTATTAATGGCTTCTTGGGCATTCTGAAAAGGAAAGTCCATGATGCCAGAGACCTTGCCGTCTCGTGGCGGATTGAAAATGGCAGCTGCCATCTGGCGCCAGCTGGTATTGTACATCAATGAGTCTTTGGACACGATTTCATCCTGTGGCGGTGTTGCCACAGAAGTGATGACAACAGCGCAGTGCGCTTGGCTGTAATCATTGCACAGAGGATATTAAAATACAAGTCATCCGACATTTGAACATTCTATGCGTCCCTAAATGGAAGGTATGTGTGCGCTTAAATCGATGAAACAGGGTGCAATCGACTCGTTCGCCATTTTGAACATGTCTTCATCCCATTGCCGTTGAAGTTCGGGCGGGAGGACAATCGGTTGAAACAAGACTCGTCGATGTGGTAAGACGAGTAAAAATGGACTGTCTTTAAGGGATTGTGCAGTATTGACAATCTGAACTCTAAGTCTGTTTTCTTCGTCTTTGAGTTCAGTCAGGTGGCGTCGGTTCTCGTTTTGAGTGGTACTCATTTTAACAATACGAACGATGGTGACCCCCAAGACAATGCAGAAGCTGAGTGGAATACTAATAAAGAGATTCAAAACAGACTGAAGAATGGCAAACACCACAAAAAAAGCGATGGCCCAAGATGGGGTTTTAATCTTGTTGATGATTTCTGTGGCACTTATCCGTGTCCCAAATGCGCCCCGGATGGGCAGCTGGAGTTCTTGAATCTGCGACAATTCATCGCACATGTTTCTGAGGGCTAAGAGTGTTTCCACAGTAGGGTGTTTGGGGAGTGCATTGAGTTCAAATATCCATCCTGTCCGCAACAAATGGTTGAAATAGTCATTCGCACGAAACCGAGCAGTCATTGGAATCAAATCAGTATGATTGAGATGGTTGACAGACATGACGAACATTATTCCAATGGCTCTAGGCAAATAGCCCCATTCAGTGTATCATGTTGTCTGCTTTGACAATAGACATGGAGGATGTCATGCTCACATTAATTTTTTTAACGGCTTGCAGTTCGTCAAAAGGTGAAGACACTGCAGAAATCAATGACACCGAAGACACCAGCGATACCAGCGACACGAGTGATACCAGCGATACAACCGACACAGGAGATACTTCTTCACCTGATACTCTGACAGACTTTACCGCCGATGTGGTTGCTGTGGGTGAAGAGGTTCAGAGTCTGTATGCCGGTGCGCCAGCTGTGGACTTGCTTGATCCATCGTATCAAAACAACCTCACCGCTCCTGGATTGACCGGCTTGGCCTATACACCATTGATAATTGTCCAATTTAGTTTGGCTTTTGATGACGATGGAGTCCTTGATTGTCCATTTGTGACCGGTACATTTGATGAAAGTGGCTATCAAACCACTGATGTCTTGATTGAGGGAGGCTGTACCGATGCAGACGGGCAAACTTGGGAAGGCTCAATGATTTATAACAGTTTTGGTGTGTATTATGATGACTTAACGATGACATCTCCCTCGGAAGATTGTCCGTCTGAAATGACCAGTTCCACTTACAACGGCGGTATTTTAAATGCACCTGGTGGCCTTGAAAGTTCGATTAAACTCTTGGTGAATGACTTTGGTGAATCCTGCGAAGCAGAGAACTTCTCCATCGGGTTTAACAGCAGCCTTCTGACTGAAGAGTCTGTTGACCAAATCACCTACAATGGGGTGGCCGATGTCTTTTTTGCTGATTCAGAATTTGGTAATCAGAGAAGCATGAATGTGAACACCATTGACGAAGTGACCAATGATACCGTTTGTGAAACGGAGCCCTTGAGTGGAAGCAATACCATCACCGCAGGCATCAATACCCTTGAGTTTACCTTCGATGGAGAAACTGACTGCGATGAAGAGCCCACACAAATGTTGTCGGTGAATGGTGAAGAAGCTGTTGAGGTGGCAGGTGTAAACTGTGCCACAATGGGAAGTGCCAAAGGCACCACAGCCTTTGTGCTGGCGTTATTTGGATTTTTTGGCCTCCGAGGCCGTCGAAGCCACGCTTGATTGGCTCCACGGGGCAACCCAGATGAGCAACAGCATGCCTGGTATGGCCAATACGGTACAGAGCAAAAAGAAAGGGGTGTACCCCATTGTTTCGATAAGCGCTCCAGTACTGGCACTGGCAAAACTACGAGGCAAACCTGCAAAACTCGTCAGAAGGGCGAGTTGGGCGGCGGTGTAGGCCTTTGTGGTACTTCTCGCAACAAAGGCAACAAACGCCGCCGTTCCGAGTCCCACCCCAAAGTATTCTGCACTCACCACAGCAAAAAGCCAGCTTTTGTCAGGACCAACTTGAGAAAGTGCTGCAAATCCAAGGATGGTGAGCAGTTGAATGACCCCAAAAATCCAGAGGCTTTTGTTGATACCGATGCGGAGCATGATGATTCCACCCACAATTCCACCGACGATCGAAGACCACAAAGAGGCTACCTTAACCACGGTGCCAATGTCGGTTTTGGTGAAACCGAGATCCATGTAAAAGGGTGTTGATAAGGCGGTGGCCATGTTGTCACCGAGCTTATAAAGGAGCATAAATGCCAGTAATAGAATCAAACCCGAGGTGCCTTTGCTTTTCCAAAGATCAAGAAAGGGGTCCAGAATTAAGGCTTTCCAAGAAAAGCTTTTGCTCTGATCGGATTTTGGCTCTGGCATCCAAAGAGTGGTGCCAATCCCAACGATCATGAACGCTGCGGTAACTGTGAAGCTGACGCTCCAAGGCATGGTGTCGGCGAGGATCAGGGCGAGTGAGCCTGGAACAAGGCTTGATAGGCGATAGGCATTGACAAAAAGACTGTTTCCTAGACCGAGTTCCTCATCTGAGAGCAACTCACGCCGATAGGCGTCTAAAACGATGTCTTGGGTGGCACTTGCAAAGCAGATGAGAAAGGCAATGAGGGCAATAGGAGCCAAGTTTTTGCTTGGATCCATTGGCGCTAAGGACACAAGAAGTATGGCCAATATGACTTGAGATATCAAGGCCCAGAGGCGGCGTCTGCCCAGTTTCTGCGAAAGGCTCCGGTCGAGCAGTGGCGCCCAGATAAACTTCCAAGTGTATGGCAGTGTGGTAAACGAAAAAAGGGCAATGGATTTCAGATCAAGTCCGAGATCTCGAAACCAAGCAGGTAGGAGTTGAATCAGTACATAGAGTGGCAGTCCTGAGGAAAAACCCGTCAGGATGCAGAGAAGCATTCTTGTGCTGAATATCTGACGCCACATGGCGCTTAGATTAGCCTTTGACAGATCCTGCGGTCAAGCCTTCAACCAGATTTTTCTGTAGCATGAAGAAGAGGAGCATGACAGGGACTGAGGCGATGATTGCGCCAGCAGCAAAAAATCCCCATTCTGTTCCAAAGTCGCCCACATAGGACTGGAGCAAGACAGGCAGTGTAAATGCCTTTTCGTCACTCAAAAATGTGGCGGCCAAAATAAACTCGTTCCATGCGGTCATGAAAGAAAACAAAGCAGTGACTGAAATGGCTGGTTTCGAGAGGGGGAGAACAATTCGAGTAAAGATGTACCATTGAGAGGCTCCATCCATGACGGCCGCATCTTCAAGTTCTTTTGGGATGGTGTCAAAATAGCCCTTGAGGTTCCATGTGCAGAATGGAACCGCTGTAGAAGCGTAAGCCAACGATAAGCCGAAGGCGGAGTTTAGCAGTCCAAGTTCATCCATCAAAATGTAGAGGGGAATGGCCATGACCACTCCTGGAAACATTTGGGTAATCAGAAAGAGACTCATGCCTGCGTCTCTCCCTGGGAAGGCAAATCGAGACATGGCGTAGCCGGCAGTGCAAGAAAATGCCACGCCAATCGTTGAGGTGATGGCGGCAATTATGGTGGAGTTTAGGAGTTGTCGGCCAAAGAGCCAACTGCCATCAGAGGCTTTCGTACTGATAACCCCAATAAAATTTTCAAAGGAAATCTCAGTTGGGATGGGCCAAGGATCAAGCGAAAATGCCTGAGAAGGCGTGAGGGCCATTTTGACAACCCAAAGAATGGGGTACAGCACTGCAAGGCAACTGAGAATCAGCAGCATGTGGTACAAACTTTGACGCAGCAGTGACGGGGCTTGATTCATTAGATCGTCTTCCTTCCGGCAATTTTGTTGCCGATTTTACCGTAAAGGACCAATATGACAAAGATAAGCACTGCATAGGCGGATGCGTACCCATAGCGATTTCCACGGGTGAAGGCCCAGCGATAGGCGTCTGAAATGAGGATGTCGGTGGAGGAGTCTGGCTCACCACCACTGACCAGGTAGATGATGTTGAACATATTAAAAGTCCAAACCGAACCAAGGACAACCGCTGGAAGAAGTGCAGGTTTTAAAAGTGGTAGCGTGATGTGCCAAAAGCGCTGCCATCCAGAAGCGCCATCTACTGATGCCGCTTGCTCGAGGTCTCTCGGAATGGACTGAAGTGCACCAAGGGTAACAACCATCATAAATGGAAAACCAAGCCAAGTGTTGGTGACCACATTGGCCGCAAAGGCTGTAGAAAACTGTGAAAACCATGAAATGCCACCAATTCCCACGGCTTCAAGCAGTGCGTTGATTGCGCCAAATTGACGGTGAAACATGCCTTTCCAGATAAGAGCCGTAATGTAATTGGGGACCGCCCAAGGGAGAATGAGCAGAACACGATAAATGCCTCTGAGTTTGAGCCATGGCTCTCTTAGAAGCATGGCCAGTGCCACACCGATGGATACATGTAAAAAGACATTGCTTAGGGTCCATAAAACCGTCACCCCAAGGGTGAAGTAGAAGGACAAACTCGAGGTTACCGGCCAATCTCTGGCGAAGATGATGTCAAAGAAATTGGCCATGCCGACAAAAGTAAATCCACCATCTCGATAGGCGAATAGGCTCACAGCAGCACCTACCACAAAAGGAATGGCCGTAAGTGCAGTCATGGCGATGGCTGCAGGTGCCACATAGAGGTATGCACTCCAGTGCTTTTTCATGCCGTCAAAATGATTTCGAATCTGCAGTCCGAGCCAGCCCACAAGACCAAGCAAACCCATTAAGGCAAGAATAATGTAGATTGTGGGATTGGCTGGCGGCGGTGGCGGTCTGGTTACTATATCAAACTCAGTTTGCGCTTGATCAAGTGCAGCCTGTGGTGTAAGAGCTTTTCGAGAGATGCGTCGAACGGCTCGGGCCATGGGTTCCCAAGTGGCAGACATTTCTGGGCGATTGGGCATCGGAACAGTTGCATCGAGTTGCCGTCTGAATGCTCCAATGACAGGGTCATTTGCAATTTGAGGGTTATCGTAGGCTGAGAGAGTAGCCACGGACTGCTTGCCTTCGATGGCTCTGCGAGTGGCGCTCTTTGTGGAAGCGAGGTGCTGTGCAAGTTTAGCGGCAGCATTTGGGTCGGTGGCATATCCAGAGATCATCGCACCGTCCACGGTCAAGAACGGAGCTGCCGCTTGGTTGTTGTCTGAGATGCGAGGGAGCGGGTGAACTTCATAGTTAATGTTGTCATTGATTTCACCAAGAAACCATGGGCCATTGATGACAGCGGCGGCATTTCCATCATTGAACAGTTGAGATATGAGCGCACTGGTGGGCTCTTCTGGAACAACTTTTTGATCCTGCAACTTTTGAACAAAGGCAAGAGATTCCACATTGGCTGGGTCATTAAGAACCGCTTTGCCAGAACCGTCAAAGAGCTTGCCACCAAAACCGTGCAGCCAAGCTGCATGATAATAAGGCTCTGTGGCCTGATAGGCGAGTGGGGTAATTCCTTTCTCAAGTAATGTTGGAGTCATATCCAACAATTCGTCCGTGGTGGCGGGCGGTTCAGAGAGAATGTCAGTGTTGATGATAAGGGCCAAGCATTTATAGGCCATCGGCATGCCGAACAGTTGACCGTCATAACTCAGGGCTTCCACAGTCGCAGGGTGGAGATCATCCGTGATGGCTGAAAAGGGTTGAATGAGTCCAGAAGCAGACCATGCACCGATTCTTTCGTGTGCGGCGATAAAGAGATCTGGACCATTGCCTCTTGGGGCGGCTGCTTCGAGTTTTGAAACAAATGAATCATATGGTACGGCTAAGATCTCAATGTCAATGCCATCTTCCGATTCATCATAGGCCTTAATGACCTTTTCAAGTGCAGCCTGCTCGTCTCCTCGATAGGCATGCCAGATTTTGAGTGTGGGCGTCTCTGCAATAGCCGTTGCAGCCGATAATAAAGCCCATAACATGATATTCGCCCCCAAATTTCGGCCCCCTTATCTTGTTACGAGTAGGTTTTCACCCTCTGACATCAAATTGAAACGAAAATGTTCAATTTAACTGATTTCTGTACTTAATCGACCCCAGATGGACGGTCTTGATCACATCATGATGAAAGACTTCCATGCTGAGCGTAGGCGGTGTTGCCGTGTCCGAATTGGCCCAAACAAGGTGCAATCAATCTGGCACTGAAGCCTCTTTTTTATTTTAGGTATTCACTGAGGGGGGCGTTGAGGTGGCCGTTTGGGTTTCTGAGGGGCTTGTCCCTGATTGTGTCCAGTTTTCGGAATTAAGTCTTGTGGCCTGACATTGGGATGCAATGGTCTTTTTTCTTGGGGAGGACAGCGGTCAGGATTACGCTGGAAGTTGTCTGCGGCCTTCTCGCATACGGTTTGCATACGAGGGTCTCCTTCACAAGAACCAGTCTTTCCACAGGCGACATTGACAGCAATGTAGTACCCGACCCGATCTGGAAATGCAGTTGGGGTTTGAGCGACCCGTTTGGTGTCGTCTGCGTCTGGTTTGCTGTGCCACCATCGCTGCATGGCATGTCCTGTGCAGTCCCTTCCGTAGTCACCGGTGTATTTGGTGCAGAGTGCGATTTGTTCGAGCACATCTGTTGAAGGTCTGAAATCCAACAGTTCAAAAGTACAGTCAATGTTTTCGCCACAGACCTCCAACAGGGTTTGGGTATCTACACCACTGCTGGCATTCATACGCCCTGAGACCCACGCATGTCGACACTCTCTTTCCCATTCTCCAGCCATCGGGCATAGTCGGTTGACCTCATCGATACTTGGGAATCCGCCCGCAAACTTATACACACAAGACCCGTTGGTTTCTGCAGAACTTTGGTATTGTGCGCATTGTGGGAGGCCACCTTCCATAGAAGGAAGTCCTTCCTCGTCTAGTGTGACAGTCTCTGCAGGTGGTTCAGAGCTGCAGCCAGTGTTGATCAGCGCTTGAGATGTGGGGAGGACAATCGCCGCATACAATATGAGCGATCGCGACCATCGAGAAGTGTGCACAATGCCTGTCCTGTGTTGGAATCTACGTTATTGTTGTTGTCACCAATCCATGCGGAGACCGCCGCTCCTCGAATCATCGGATCTTGTATTAGTTTGGCTTTTGAAAGAACCTGTTGAGATTGATTGGCATCCAAAGTCTTAATTTCACTATGTAAGCATTCGTCTTTAGCCCGTCCCAGTTCCATTTGTTCACAAGCCACGGCAGTGGTTTTGGTTTCGCAAGCCGATGCAAATAGGAATACCAATGTTGAAGCAAGCATCATTTCCTGTCTCCTGTCATTCACTCTAACGGAATTATTAATCCGTGAGGTTTTATTCTTCAAAAACCCCGCAGGTCAACATTTGTGCCCCGTAGTATGGATTTCTTAGTTCTGGTTTTTGCTGCAACCACCGGCCAGGTGCCATCGGACAAAACGCTTTTGAAACCGTCAGGGAACCAGCATCTGACTGAAATCGCTTGATGAAGGGAAGAAAACCACGGTTGAAGTCTTCAAAGTCCATTCTGACTTCTTTTAGGGAATCCTGGCCCCAAGCAGAAGTATAGGTGGTTAAGGATTTTAGAGAGTCATGTTTTTCACTGGTTTTAGAAAGGATGGTATGAAATAGTCCTCCATTAATCAAGCTCTGTGTCTCATCATCATTCGCCATTGACTCTTGTAACTTTAGATAACTGTCCAGTAATTCAGTTATCTCTGGATCACTGCAGCATTGAAATGAATTTTTTTCGAAGTCTCCAGCCGCTGGCGCAGCGTGTTTGGTCTCCGTGACCACTACAATTTTGCTGCTGGGTTCTGGAGAAGTATTTTGGCAGGCCATGTAAGACCCCATAATTATGAGCGGGAGCATTTATTCTCGTCAGAAATTAAAGTGAAAGCTGTGCGGGATCCGATTTGCAAAGTGGCAATCCCACAATCAAGAAGTTAACCTGTTAAATAGTTTTAAACAGCATGCATCATTTAGAGGTGGCTTATGAAAGTAGGACTTTGGATTGTCGGCGGTATTTGTGTCGGGTTTGGTCTTCTTCACTTTATTGGTGGGTTCGGTGATACGGGCCTTGGATTGGTAACCGCCAGCGGTGAAGTTCTTCCAGCAG
>JAYYJC010000378.1:0-10000 GCA_036146655.1 Myxococcota bacterium
CGCTCTCCTACAGTCAGTTTGGTTATGACGCTTCTGCAGATGTCACGATTACACCCAATGGGTACAAAGCCATTGGACTCTTCGTTGGCGGTATTGCAATGATGATGTTCGCCAACCTTCAAGTGACCAAAGAAGTTAACGCACACTAAGATTGGTCAATTATTCATCTGAAAGATGCTGTGGCAGTGCGACAGCATTTTTTTTTAACTATTTTGGATTTACACTAGATTTAAGTGCGGGTTTTCGCATCTTTCACATTTATTACTTGCTTTTGGAATATATAACTATAAAAATCAACTACCAAGTGAGTACACCATTCCTTCTAAGCGGCTGCTGCATCGTATCAAAGACAAAACCAAGTCATTTATCTCTGAAGATGGCTTGGTGGAAATTGACGGCGCCCTCAAACGATTGGATCGATCCCTTTTAGATCTCGTACACACCGAAGATTTTGAAGATGAACTCTTTCTGGCTCCCGGTCTACCGCGCATCCGACCCATTTTGGTTCTATTATCGGCTTATGCAGTCGAACATGACCGAAGTGAATTGGAGCGTAGTCAACTAGAGCATGTGGCGCTTTCTACTGAATTTCTATATGCAGCCATCGCTATGCACGACGCCGCTTTAGGGCGGCAAGGTGGACGCCGTCGCCGTGTTGCCAGGCGAATTTTAGGAGCCATGGGATGGCTTGGTGGCAATCAGTTTATTCTTCGTTCTCTTGAGTTGGCACGGCAAGCGCCTTCAGGGGACATCATCTCTGAGCTTCTGGACACCATTCGAGAAACCACGGATGCCCAAGCACTGATACAGAGTTGGAATGGCCAAATCCCGACCCTATATGAAACCGTTCAGCTTGCCGAACAGCGCTCAGGCGCTGTCTTCTCTTTCGCATGTCGAGCGGGTGCTCAGTTGGCCAGTGCCGAACGGCCCATTATTACCAGCCTTGGTCGCTATGGATTCCATGTGGGTGTGGCTTGGCAACTGGCTGAAGAACTTGCCATCGTTGAGCAGTTGTCTGAGGAAAACCGTGATTCTATGATGGATCTTGCGGCGCGTAAATTGCCGATATATCCGTTAAGTTGGGCTGCTGAACAAAGTACAAGTTCTGGTGAAATTCACAAGCTGTGGTCTCAACTCCAAGACAAAGATGATCCAGCAATTGCTCAGCAATTGATACAGCATCTCCAAAGTGCAGGCGCCGTCAATGAAACTCGCCAGCAGATTGCACGGGCAAGTTGGGAAGCACAGCAAGCACTTTCCGAGCTGCCCAACTCTGCCTATCGCAGTGCACTTTTGGATGTGGCCACCAGCATTCGCCAGAGTGGTTAGGGACAGCTGTAAGAGTCTGGATCAAATGTGGCAATGTAGGCAGTCAGCTGGTACCAATCCGAGGCAGTGCCGGCGGCGTCTGCTGGGCTTTCAACCTTTAGGTAGTACATGGGATCTGAAACGGTTGGTAGCCCATCAAATGCGGCATTAGGATCCGCTGCAGATGACGCATCCACTTCTGCAAGCATAGTCATCGTGCTGTCATACAGGCTAAACTTTGGCAAGAGCGTAGAGCCTTGTAATTTAGAATTAAGGCATCCGACGATGTGTGCTTCGGGGTATGGATTGCTGATGGCGAACCAATCTACATCACTTGGCCCAGAGGCCGTACCAAATGCCTGAACATAACTGTAGTCACTTCCATTGGAAGTTTGGGTATCTGTCAAAGTCAGCGAATTGGCAGTGCCCATGTCATCATTTGGTTCTGTTTCAATTTCGTATGTGGTCTTTTCTCGAGCAATAATAAAAAAGAATGACCAGTGGTTATCACCACCACTCCCAGTGGCATCAGAGATCTCAATGAAATAATCACCTGGGGTAACCTGTGGATAGAGTAGGTCTCCATCGGGACCAACATCTTCTTTCTCACTTAAGAGGACCATATTGTTGTCATAAAGGCGTACCATTGGATTTAGTTCACTGTTCCCTAGGTCAGCCATTCCTGCAACATAGAGCCACGAACTGTCAGCACTGACATTGATCAGAATAAAGTCAGAGTCTCCCTCAGATTGTATGTTCGTTCCCACGGCATTCCACATGTTGGTATTTTCAATTGACAGTTCAACACTGGGGTCTCCGTCACTGTCTGGTTCGTCTGTGTTTTGAGACCATTCTTCAAGCGTAAGTGTGTACTCGTACAGCTGAGAACCCAGATCTTCTCCCGTGTTGTAATAGGTGCTGGCATCCTCAACGGTGATGACATAATCGTCTTCTTCGGCCAAGTACGCATAGACGGCAGAATCAAATGTCGAAATAGGGCTTCCAGTTGGGTAATCGTCGCTCCAAGCCACGACTTGGCCGACTGAGTTGCGAAGGGTGACAACGGTATCTGCACCTTCAAAATTGTGTGTTGTCGTGATGCGGACATATTCTCCGCCACCACTGGTAAACACATAATAGTCTTCGTCTCCAGCAGGGTTTATAAACCCAGTGGTGGGATCGTCCCACAGCAAGGATTGCGCATCTTCAGGACTGTTGTTCCGATCTCCATCTACACAATTGTTGCTTTCACAAATCTGTGCTCCATTACAATCCGTGTCCACTTCACATTCGAGTGCATTATCGTTGCTGGTTTCGTCGTCATTTGTTCCATCGGTTTCAATTGGTTTGTCGTTGTTGCAGGACCAAAGTATCAATAGCCACATTATTCACTCCTGAATTGTATTTGAATCATCTCAGTGTACCACCATTCAATTTACTGGCGCCACAATAATGCGTGATGGGCGTGCACCCGTGTGTATCCATTGTCAAATCTGCACCAGTTTTGCTTGTGGTGGATCAGTCAATTGGGGATCTTGTTTCAGATTATTACAATGTGTGAAATTCTTCTAAATATCGATGATATCTTAAATAAATCAACATGGAATAAAAATTTGTTTTGGATGTTTCACAAGTGTTACCCAAAACAATTTCAATTTTCAAAAAGAGAGTGTATCTTCTTGTGGTATAAAGCCAATTGCTAAACAGGAAATACCATTCGCAGTCGGTTCATATTGCCGGAGGGTATGGCCCAAATCATACTATTCATCTTTGTAAACCAAGTTGAACACTTAAGGCCAAACATCCCAACGATATGTCCGATGCAATTAAGAATTACCGTAATTCCAAATGTTTCTATTGCCCAAATATTATTTTAAATTTCTTCACAACCATAAAGGAATAAATCCATATGACTTTCCCTTCTATGCCGAATAGTTTTAGCAACGAGCGCCTCAGTGCAGATGATGAACGCATTATTGCTACTCAAATTAAGGATGCAGAAGTTCGCGCTCAGCAAGCCATTGAGCACATCGAAATTGCAAAAACAATTCTGGATCAACGGCCTGAGCGAGTTGAGCGTACCCGAGCCGGTGCTGTTGACCGCATTGAGAATGCCGTATTGGCGATTATTGAAGCCTCTCGTCAAGATCACACATTGTATCTTGCAGCTTACGATGCCGAAGTGGCTTGGAAAGAAGCTGAAGATCTTCGTTGGCGTTTGGCCATGTCTGGCCGTCGCATTGCACACGGTGAAGCCCGCAAACTTGCAGGCCCTTTTATGGATGAAGAAGATCTGGTCCAAGAAGGCTATATTGGTCTCCTCCGTGCCGCAAAGCGTTTCGATCCTGAACGGGGAATTCGATTTTCAACCTATGCGCGTTGGTGGGTCCGTGCCCAAATGACTCGTGCCATCGACCACACTGGCCGTCCCGTCCGTTTACCTGGGTGTGCGGTTGAGCAAACTCGTAATCTTCGTAAGGCCATGAAGCGATTTGAAGCGCAGGGCATCGAGTACACCATTGCTGAACTTGCCCAAGAGGTCAACATCGACAAAGAGCGTGCCGAACTTCTCCTCTCACAAGGAAACACCATATCCCTTGAGCAGCCTGTTGACGATGGACCCCGTCCCCGTCCAGTTGATCGCTTTATTCCAGACGACAGTGCCCTACAGCCTGACTCTGAAGCCATTAGCGCACAAGAGCTCTCTCGCATGGTCAATGCATTCCAATCTCTTCTCACAGAGCGCCAGCGTTTTGTGCTCAAGCGTCGCTACGGTCTGGATGACGATGTCTTCCGAACCCTTAGCGAAGTGGGCAAGGAAATGGATCTGTCTCGTGAACGTGTCCGACAAATTGAGCGCGAAGCCCTCATGAGACTACGAGACAACAGCCTTATCCGCTCAGAGCCAAACATTAGCCGCAGCTAATCGAACTTTTTTGTGATGCAGTGTCACTCAGCATGCGTTGAAGTGGCACTGTTTCAGTTTTTGGTGTTCAAGTCGGATTGCACAAATCAGCAATGCACTGAATGGATGCAGTAATTTGATTTTTGGTGATGCACAGCGGGGGTGTGAAGGCCAGAACCTCTGCATTGATGCCCGCAGGCAAGGCAATGTAGCCAGATTTAAGGAGTTGTCTGCAGAGACCAAGGGGATCTGGGACCTGTAGTCCAAGAAGCATTCCTCGACCTTGGTACTTGATCCCGTGCCGCTGAAGCTCTGAATGGGTGTGTGCAATGGTGGGTTTGAGTTTCTTCCACACTGTTTCGAGCGCATTCAAACTTGCAATGGCCATGGCGCAGCCGAGTGGATTCCCCAAAAATGTTTGTGTGTGGATGGCTTCTCCCTTTGAGCCTCCCCACGCATCCATTGCTTCTGCGGTCCCAAGGCATGCCGAAATGGGAAAGCCACCACCCAATGCTTTTCCGACACAAACGAGATCAGGCCGTTCACCTTCTAAACTGTCGTCTTGAAAGGCAAATGGGGTTCCAGTTCGACCGAAGCCTGTGTAGATCTCGTCAAAAATCACCATACAGCCATTGTCATGTGCGTCTCGGATGAGGCCCGCCAGCCATCCGTCTGGTGGAACTCGAATACCGCCCCTGCCCTGAATGGGCTCTACCAATACGGCTGCTGATTGAGATAAGATTTGAGCATCGACGGATTGCCCGTAAGGAAGATGACAAACATGTTGCCCCAAAAGCTTTTGAAAGGGACCTCGAAACGCACCTGCTTTGTAGTGTGTTGCCGGAAGAGAACCAAAGGCCAATCCATGGTAACCTGCTTCAAATGCAATGATCTGATGCCGACCTGTTGCCATGACAGCGGTTTTAACGGCTGCATCAATGGCGTCAGAGCCACTGCATCCTAAAATGCTTCTGGGATAGCCTGTCAGCAGGCTCAGCCGTTGCAAGAGCTCGATTCGTTTGGGATCGGGAAAGGCATCTCCCATCGCATGGAGAAGTTGGCTGCTTTGACTTGCTGCGGCCTCGACAACCATTGGGTGTCGATGCCCTGCTCCAGCCACCCCAAAGCCAGCGGTGAGATCAACAAACAGATTGTTGTCCACATCCATCACATTGGCGCCAAGTGCTGCCTTCCATACAATGGGGTCTGTATCAGATTGCCCGAGCGCCTCCGCTCGCCGAGCACGGCGAGCCGTAATGGCAGGGCATTCATGTTGTGCTAAAATGTCGACTTGAGCTTGGGAACACGGGCCCGGAATGTCAGTGAGAATATGTGGAAGTTGTAAGCCATTCATCGGAATAAATTAACACAAGCCTGTCGAAACGCACAGATGAAATCCGGTTTGCGAACAGCCATTCGAGCCTCGCCATCGCCCCCAAAATATGGTGTCAGACTGTCTTGGTTGGCACCATTGGTTCGGCCAATTAAGGGCGGATAAACGCCGCTAAATTTCCTCAAAAAAAGGTATATCTCGTGTCTTGATGGTCAACTTTATCCAAGAATCTCTGACTCATGTCACTCTGAGTGCGGTGGATTTTGGCATTTAAAGATTGTAATTCAATGGGCAGGCTCTCGTTGTAAAATGGTCCAGCCAAAGCCATCACAGTCATCTAGGTGTGGCCAAAGCTGTATTTGGTCTTTGACTTCCCAACCCACAAGTGATGGGTTGTTTTCGGCACTGAGCATTGAGCAGGTGGCATAGGCCAGTTGACCATTGGGGGACACATGTTTGGCGGCTTTAAAGAGGATTTGCCGTTGCAGCGTTGGCCATTCCAGCTCCGCTTCAGATTGGGGATATCGCCATCTCAAGGCTGGCTCTCGTCTGAGGCGGCCTGTTCCTGAACATGGGGCATCGACAATGACCAGATCCATGTTGTGGGGTGCATCGGATGTGATCGTTAATCCACAGCGTTTAGCTCGCTTGTGTGCTTCTTCAACTGCTTTTTTCCTCGGTTCATGAATGTAGATTTGAGCACCAAGTGCTGATAAAAATAGCGCTTTACCTCCTGCGCCAGCACAATAGTCCAGAACCCTCTCATTTTTGGTCAGCCCTAAGGCCTCACAAAAGCGTTGACTGGCCGCATCTTGAATTTCCAGAAGTCCTTCACGGTAGGCCTGAGTAGCTTGTAGGTTGCATCTGTGAGTCACTGTGAGACCAAATAGGGTGTCTGGAATGGGCGTGGTTTCAATATTTTCGGCTCTGAGACGGTCTTGGAGTTCCTTTCTGCTGCAACGGTTTGGAGAGCAGCGAATCTGAATGGGTGCTCGATGGCTGAGTGATCGCACCAATGCAGCACAGTTCTTTTCCCCAATTTGAGTGATCCAATCGGAGATCATCCAATCAGGCACGCCAAGTGCAATTCCCATGTCGGTCACTGGGTTTTGAGCAAGTAAGTCTTCAAAACGCACACCACCTTGCATCTGGCACCAGCCTCTCAATAGCGTTTCGTCTGTATTGAAACCGGCATAATTTAGAAACCGCCCGTGACGAATCATTCCATAGACCGCATCCGAAACCCGTCGCCTATCTTTTGAACCAAGACTTCGATGTGTCCGAAGCCATCGAGACAATATGGGTGCGGCGTGGCTTGGTTTTTCAGATGCTGCGCGATAGGCCTCTAAGATATGTTCTCGAACAAAGGCCCGTTCAAAATGGTGAAGATCGGTTCGGTGTTCTGTGGGGAGTGTGAGTCGCAGATAATCCGTCATTTGGCTGTTTTTGCACGGTGATACTGAAGCTCACTCCAACACACTTGATCAGGACCAATGACCTGAACATGAAGTGTCTCGCCGTTGAGAGTCAGGTTGACCACGGGTGAAGCGGGTCCGGCCCACCACCGCATTGATGTTTGTTTTACTGATATGATCCGTTGCTCTGTTTGACCAATGGGCATAAATTGGTGAGCGACTAAATGCTGTTGAGTGGGTTGCCAATAGCACCATGTACAGTCTTCATGGATGAGTTGCTCTTTGGCATCAAATAATGCTTCTGATATTACCAGAAAACTTTTTTCGAGTCGAAGGGACGCATGTAATACACCAAAGATGGGATTGCCTTGTGTCTGACCTTGGCCATGCCACTGACCGATAATCCATTCTAAAGGCTTGAGTTTTTGCTGTGCGTGGTGTATTTGATTTGTCATTGGTGAAGGATTGCGTCAATGCGAACATGGATATTGGCTTTGTGTATCACGCTTTTGTGTGCAACGGTGGCTTTTGCTGCTGAAATTTCTGTCTGGAGTGAGGGTCAGCCTGCAGCGGGAACGGCCAATGTGCTGAAACCCAATGACCCTTTTGCCATTGATCTTCCTGCATTTGTGGCTCCACACATTAAGGAACCCACCGCACTCTTTTACTTTTCACCCACCTGCCCACACTGTCAAAATGTCATGTCTGAGGTCAATGGCCTTGCGCAGTCTGGTATCTATGAATGGATTGGAATTGCGGCTTCTTCATCAAGTCAGGCTGAACGCAGTGCATTTGAAACAGAATACACTCCTCAGTTCCCCATCCTCCACGACTCGGAGGGTTTGTTTGCATCTTCTGTGATGGCTCGAGCGACCCCGAATATATACATTGTTCAGCCAACCTCCACACCGCTTAAACTTGGGCCCGATTTCGAATTAATTGATGCCTACCTTCCCTTTTCAAGAGGAACGGGTGGGGTCTTGAAAATCCGTTCTCAGTTGGAAAACCCTTTTGCTCATTTTCAAGGGTATCAAGGCAATATGGTCTGTGGGAGTTGTCATCAGCAAGAGTTTCTCTCTTGGTCACTTAGCCATCACGCTCGGGCCTACTATACCCTTGCGGAACAAGACCAACTTGACAATGCAGAATGTGTCAGCTGTCATGTGGTGGGCTTGGGTGAGCCAACTGGTTTTGTACTTGGGGATCACCATTCGCCCATGAGAGATGTTGGGTGTGAGTCATGCCATGGTCCTTCTGGTCCCCATGACGGAGAACGAACGGATGCGCTCGAAAGTTGCGATGGCTGTCACGACGACAAACATTCAATCGCTTTCTCCGTTGAGAAGGGTCTTCCTCACATCGATCATTTTATGGCGAATGGAATGGATGACATGGAGATCAAGGCTCGAGTCACAGCCCTTCAAAATGGCACACTTGAGCGTCCACTTTTGGCCTTTCCAGATGAACAAACCGTTGGAGCAGCGGTCTGCTCAGGCTGTCATTCCGATAGTCATCCCAATGATCCACACGCCGATGCCATGAAAACCCTTCCTCGCAAAATGAGGAAAGATGTCAACTGCGTGGCTTGTCACGCCACAGGGGTTCGAAGTGGGCCCAAGTCTAACCATTTGGCAGATTATCGAACCGATGAGAGTGTGGGATGTGAATCATGTCATGGACCAGGTGCAGCACACGCAGAACGCCCAAGTAAAGACAATATTGTGGGGCTTGGGGAATCATGTCCAGTCTGTGTGATTGAGGCCGTTTGTACTTCCTGTCATACCGCTGAGTGGGATCCCGATTGGGATCTTGACCATCGACTGAAGCAGTATTCTGAGTTGAAATAGCCTTAATCCGTTAACGGAGGCGGTATTATTTTCTGTTCGTGACTGGATTGAGTGTGCAATTCGAGTTCACCAATGAGAATGGTCGGAGCAGACCAAGAGACAGGCGTGCCAGTAAACGCCCCCATTCCGTGACGTCCAGCGCTGGGGTCTTCATCGAGCATTCCAATCCATTCACTTTGTTGTCCTGCAGCAATAATATCGCGCATGACTCTTCGATCAACGCCGATAAACTTCATGCTGTGAACCGGTTCAGTGTGACCGTCTGCATATAACCGGTAAATTTCATTGGCTTGTGTCAATCCAGCCAAAGGCCCATCGCCACTAAACGCAATTTCAAACTCATTTTCGAGTGGCAGAGGAGTCAATTGTTTGACCACCAAGACATACTCTTTTCCGGTTTGTTTCGCCATTCGGATCGCTATTTTGCGAAGCCTGCGGTTGCTCGTGTGCTTATTGGGTCGGATTTCTATGACACCTGGCCGTGCCACATGCCGCCGAAAGTTGCTGCTTCGTCCATGGCCCGTGGACTCTTTAAACCCCTCTCTGGGAACCCGTGTCATCAGCAGATCTCTGACCACTCCATCTTCAACCAGTTTCACATCCCGAACCGGTATGCCTTCATAATCATATTGATAGTGTCCAACCTGACCTGTTTCACTCTGTGTGAGATCTTGAACAGACCAGCCTAAAGGCAGCAAGCGCCTTCCAACTCGAGAGCTGGCAATGGGCTTTGGAAGAGCACCAAAGCCATCTGGGGCTTCTGACTCTGGCGGAGTACCAGAAATTTCGGGTGGGAGCAATTGTCTAAAGAGTTCAGCAGATGCCGCTTCTTCGAAGATGACTGGCCCGAGATAGTCGGGTTCTTGTGGTGCTTTTTCGAGATCAATCAGCCAGTCCGTAAAGCGGTTGACGGCTTGGGTAGTCTCAGCTTGTTCTGTGAGACTGGTTGGGTCTTGTACTACCCATGATCGAAGGCTTGAGTGCTTTTCACCATCTTCAGAACGACGCACGGCTTCGACAACCAAGACACTGTATCTTTCTGGAAAATGGACCATGGTTCCTTCTGAAGAGACAATTGTATGTTGCTTTTCCACTTGTCGAAACGCCACATTGAATTCTTCAAAGAGACCAGGATTGCGGTAGGGCGCACTCAGGTTTTGTATCCATGCTTGTATGGCCTCGGCTTGAATCA